>JARFUG010000002.1:12285-50299 GCA_029289095.1 Desulfuromonadales bacterium | reverse complement strand
CTTGAACCACGCCTCAATGCATGTGGCAAAAGATGCTCTGCCCAAGGAGTCGCCATGGCGGTTTCACCTGAGGATCGCAAGCACCTGGATCGTCTGGCGTGGCTGATGGACAACTGCATCCCTATTCCGGGGCTTCGCTACCGTATCGGCCTGGACGGCATCGTCGGACTCATTCCCGGCGTCGGCGATGCACTGGGAGCCGTGATCTCGAGCTACATTTTATCCGAATCGGCCCGCCTGGGCGCGCCCAAGTCGATCCTGATCAAGATGGCCTTCAACGTCGCTGTCGACGCCGTGCTTGGGGCGATCCCCCTGGTCGGCGATTTTTTCGACTTTACCTGGAAAGCCAACCTGCGAAACGTCAAACTGTTGCACGAGTACCTGGATAAACCGCGTAAAACGGTGGTGGTCAGCCGCCTGTTCGTTGCAGCCCTCATCGCTGTGGTCGTTCTTTTTGTCGCTTTTGTCATTCTTTTTGGCGTGCTCCTTCTGCGCTGGCTCTGGCTGGCTGCAACGGGCTGAGTGTCGGGAGCACTCCTTCAGCCACCGGAGATCGACTTCTGTTACACTGTGGAAAATGGCAGTGCAACCTTGGCTGTGGCCGGACGGCCGATCTCGGCCGCCGGAATCCGCGGCTCCGGCAGAAGGAATGTCGCCATGCCCGAACGTTTGCAGATCGCCCGCGACTGGCTCCCCCGGTACACCGGGATGCCGCTGGACCAATTCGGCGACTATATTCTGCTGACCAATTTCCGCAACTACCTGGACCGTTTTGCCGAGATGTTCGGCTGCGAAGTATGGGGGGAGGGACGCCCCATGCAGGCGGCCACGAACGGACAGGGGTTGTCCCTGGTCCATTTCGGCATGGGATCGCCCAACGCCGCCACCATCATGGATCTGCTCGGCGCCCGCCACCCCAAGGGGGTTCTCTTCCTCGGCAAATGCGGCGGTCTCAAGCATTCGACCGAGATCGGCCATTTCATCCTCCCCATCGCCGCCATTCGCGGGGAGGGGACGAGCAACGACTACTTCCCTCCCGAAGTCCCCGCCCTGCCGTCCTTCAAGCTGCACAAATTCGTTTCGGAGAAGATCGTCGCCCACGGTCACGAATACCGCACCGGCGTGGTCTACAGCACCAACCGCAGGCTATGGGAGCATGACCACCAATTCCACAGGCGTCTCGAGCGCATGACCTGCATCGCCATCGACATGGAGACCGCCACCGTCTTCATCGTCGGCCACTACAACCAGATCTCCCGCGGCGCGCTGCTGCTCGTGTCGGATCTTCCGCTGCTCCCCGAAGGGGTCAAAACGAGCGATACCGACCGACAGGTGACCGGTCTGTGGACCGAGACCCACCTGCAGATTGGCATCGAGGCAATGACGGATGTCGGCGAGAAGGGGGAGCAGATCAAGCATTTTCGGTATTGACGGGACCGCAGCACTTTGCTGCCGCAAAAAATTTACTTTTGCCTTCCAGGACGAGTCGCTATAGTGCACCGCTACAGGCAAGAGGCCTTATGGCAGGCTGCAAAAAATTAAAGGATGCAATAAATGGCGCCAAAACTAGGTGAAATGCTGGTGCAGGAGGGGAGGATCACCTCTGCCCAGTTGGATGAAGCTCTGAAGAATCAGGTGATTTTCGGAGGGAGGCTCGGCACCAACCTGGTCGAACTCGGCATCATCGATGAAGAGGAACTGGCCAGGGCGTTGGGGCGCAAGTTCGGCGTTCCTGCCGTCAAGGCCGAGCAGTTGAACGGGATTTCGCCGCAGGTCATCGAATGCGTCGCGAAGGAGATGGTAGGAAAATACCGCGTCGTCCCCCTGAGCCTGGAGGGGCGGCGCCTGACGCTGGCCATGGCCGACCCCGCCGATCTCAGGGCGATCGATGAGATCGCCTTTCGCACCGGTTTCATCGTCAAGCCGGCGGTCGCCTCGGACCTGCGTCTGACGCAGGCCATGGAGTCGTACTACAAAATTGCGCGCAAGGTGCGCTACATCGCCCTCGCTCCCGAGCCCCGCCGTTCTGCGGCGCCAAGCTCCGTCCTGCCCGCTGCCGTGCCCGTTGCCGAGGCGGCTCCTGAGGCGCCGGCGCCGGCGGTGTCGCTGGAGGAGATTCTATCCGAGGTGCAGAGCGCCAGGCAGGCCGAGAAGCTTACCGCCGAAACGGTTTCGCGCCGACTGGCCGAAGCCGGAGACCGCGAAGATATCGCCGAGGTGGTGATTGCCTGGCTGGGCCAGGAATATCCGCGCGGCGCCCTCTTCCTGGTAAGGGGGGAGGCCGCCATCGGTTGGAAAGGGGTTGCCGATCGCACGCTGCTGGACGATTTCGAGCAGATGGAAATTCCCCTCGATGAGCCTTCGGTGCTGAAAACGGTGGCGGAGAGCAAAAGTTACTACCTCGGTCCTCTCGCTCGCACCCCCTTCAATTCCATGCTCGTGCAGCAGCTCGGCGGCCAGGTTCCGGGGGCGGCGATGCTGGTGCCGCTAGTGATGATGGGACGGGTGGTCGGCATCCTCTACGTCGACGGCATCAAAAATCCGGGGGAGCGTCTCTTCGAGCTGCAGAAGCTGGTGGCCAAGACCTCCATGGCTTTTGACATTCTCGTGCTGAAGAACAAGATCGTCTCCATGTAGGAAGGGTGTCTTTGCTGTCGGCCGGCCTTGACAATCGGATCGGTCGCGATAACCTGAAAATAAACAGCGGCGGAATCAGCCACAGGCGTGAGTGACGCTTTCGGTGTCGGGGTGAGATTAAAGACCTTGCTCCAAGCGAAAGAAAAGATCACCAGTGGATCAAGTCTTCTCGATTGATCAGGTAAGCGCCTTGGCAGATTCCGTCACTGTTATTTCCCCCGCCGATTCGCTTTGCTCCCGCCCTCCTCCGTACGTCTTCAGATGTTCTTCCTGCATTGCCGACGGGCGCGCTGGATCAAAATCAAAAGGTCTTCGGGAGGTTCTTTTGCGCAGGCTCAATGAAGAAATTGATGAACATCCGCTGGAAGAGGATCAGCAGAGGCGCCTGCCTGTCCCCGAACCCGGCAGTGAGCTGCAGCTTGACAAGACCACGACGATTCTGATAGCCGAGGATCACGACGCCATCAGGCTCTTGGTCGATGCCATGCTGCGGCAGCGCGGATGGGAGGTCACGGCGGTGGGCGACGGTGCGCAGGCGCTGGCCGCCTGGAGTGCCGGCGGTGTGGGGCTGGTGCTCATGGACGTGCACATGCCGGTGATGGACGGCCTGGAGGCGACCCGGCGGATTCGGCAACTGGAGGAGGGGACCGGCCGGCACACGCCGATCATCGCCCTGACCGCCTACGCCCGGCGGGAGGATTGGGAGAGTTCGCTTGCCGCGGGAATGGACGACTACCTGACCAAGCCCATCGACCGGCGCCTGCTCTTTGCGACGATCGACCGGTACATGCCCCGCGATTAGTCCCCCCCGTCTCTTTCGAGCGTCCGACGGACCTCCTCTCTTCTGTACAGAGTCTTGGCTTCGTAGGAAAGCACCCCGAAATGAACAGCCATGGCCAAGCGATTTATTGATGAACCCCTCGTTCCCGTCGTCTCCACCGCGGACACCGCCCTCATGGCCTCCGGCGCTCCGGGGCTTCCGCGCTCCTTTGGTTGGAGGGGCCGGAGCGTCGAGATCGCGGCCGTACTGCGCTCCTGGCGCGAGACGGGGGCGTGCCGTCACGGCAGCGGTGAGAAGTATGCCCGCAAGCACTGGTTCGAGATCGTGACCACTGACGGTGAGATGATGACAATCTATTTCGAGAGGCAGCCCCGACGCGGGCGAAAGGAACCCCGGTGGTGGCTATTCACTCTGGCCGAATAGGGATTGGAGAGCGGCACGCTCTTTGCTTGGAACACCTCATTGATCTTTTTTCGTGAGAGAAATGTCGATGGAAGGAGCGCGATTCGCCTCTGTTTGAAGGGCGGGCCGCGCCGGATGCGCCTTTTGGGGCATGCGATTTCAGGGCAGAGGAGCGACGCTGTGGAGTCACCGGATGCAGCGAAAAAACGGCCCCGTGTCTGGGCCGTGGGGGGCGGCAAGGGGGGTGTCGGCAAGTCGGTCATCACCTCGAGCATGGCCATCGCCGCAGCTCGGCGGGGGCGGCGCTGCATTCTGCTCGATGCCGACCTGGGGGGCGCCAATCTGCATACTCTGCTGGGGCTCTCCGCGCCGAGAGCGACCCTCTCCGACATTTTCCGGCGCCAGGCCGCCGGCCTTCAGGAGATCCTCCTTCCCACCGCCGTTCCCGACCTCCATCTGATCAGCGGCGCCGGCGCCATGCTCGACATGGCCAACCCGAAACATGCCCACAAGGCGAAGGTGATCCGGCAACTCTTCACACTCGATGCCGACGAAATTTTCATCGATCTCGGGGCCGGAACCTCTTTTACCGTCCTTGATTTTTTTCTGCTTGCCCGGGAGGCAATCATGGTGGTGACGCCGACCCCGACCTCGGTGGAGAACGCCTATTTCTTTCTGAAGGCCGTCTTCTTCCGGTGTCTGAGGCAGTCCTTGGGGGCTGCCGGGGCGGCGGAGGTTGCCGACAGAGCCTTGGAGGAGAAACTGGCGCGGGGGGTTCGCACCCCCCGCGACCTGCTGGTCGAGATCAGGCGCATCGATCCGGCGATTGGAGAAGCGGCGGCGGCAAAGATCGCATCCCTCAGCCTTCGCGTCGTCGTCAACCAGATGCACCGCGAAGAGCTCCCCTTGGGGCCCCAGATCGCCGAGGCCTGCCGTGACTTCTTCAGTCTCGAAGTCAATTCTCTGGGTGAGATACGGCACGACGACAAGGTTCGGATCTCGGAGCGCAAGCGCAGCCCCGTCATGCTCGCTTTTCCACAAAGCGCCTTCGCCCGCACCATTGACGGGATGGTCGAGAGCGTGATCGAATCTCACGGGAGGTCGTCATGAAAGAGGAATTGGCTGCAGAGTTCCGGTTTCTCGGCCTGGAGCCCGCCGCGTCGAGGCAGCAGGTCGAGGAGGCCTACATACGCAAGAGCGCCCTGTATGCCGAGGATTCCCTGGCGACCTACGCTCTTTTCGACGAGGGGGAGAGGCAGAGTCGGCTGACGCGCCTTGACGAGGCGTATAGACGCATCCGAACCTCCCACCTGGACGTCGTCCGCAGGCCGGCTGCCGAAAAGGAGGTGAAGACGAAGATGGGAAACATGGAGCCGCCCGATCCCGCAGCTTCGCCAGGCCCCTTTCTTCGCGCCTATCGGAACCAGTCGGGCCTGACGCTTAAAGAAATCGCCGAACGCACCAAGATCAGCTCCAGCTATCTGGCCCATATCGAAGAGGAGCGCTTCGGTGCGCTGCCGGCCCCGGTTTACCTGAGAGGTTTTGTCCTGGCCTTCGCCCGTACTCTCGGGGTGCCCGATCCCGAAGAGGTCGCTCGGAGGTTCATGACGCGCTGTCGCGATTTCGAGCAGGCGGCCGCGCCCGGCAGCGCCGCAGAAGGGTGAAAAAAGGGAGCCTCCCTCTGGGGAAAGCTCCCTGTTAAAATTGCTGCGGCGGGGATCAGGCGATCCGTCAATCCGTATGGGTGTCGAACTCGTGCGGATGCTTTTTGACCTCGTCGTACTTCACCTTGTAGCCGTGGGTGATTTCCTCACAGTCGCGCCAGTCCCAGCG
Organism: Desulfuromonadales bacterium; assembly: GCA_029289095.1. Classification (GTDB taxonomy): domain Bacteria; phylum Desulfobacterota; class Desulfuromonadia; order Desulfuromonadales; family JACZKF01; genus JARFUG01. Next base: position 44,646 of record JARFUG010000002.1, on the reverse strand, counting down.
CTCGCGCCGGCCTGAAACCTCGACTTCAATGGCGTCGTTGCCGCAGGAAATCACCCGTCCCTTTTCGTGGCTGCTCGTGTTTTCAACCCACGTCAATCGCCCTTCGTAGGACAGTTCGCACATGCCTTCGAATTCGATCTGCTTCATGCTGTTCTCCTTTTTGCTGCAGCGGCGGTCCCGGCAGGTAGGACGGTCGGGGCGAAACAGCCGCCTTTTCGCTCTATTATACGGCAAAAAGGGGTAGCGGCCAGTGGGCTGGCCCTGTGGGTTCAGCGCTGTCCCTGTCCTTCGGAGAGGGCGATGTTGAGCTCGAGCACTTCACAGTCTCCATTCCTTTCGATCGACAGCTTGATCTGGTCTTCATCGATCGGAATGTATTTGCGCACGACGTCGAGCAGATCCTTCTGCAACATCGGCAAGAAATCGGGGCCTGCGGGCGATCGTCTTCGTTCATGGGCGACGATGATCTGCAGGCGCTCCTTGGCGACCGATGCCGTGTTGCGGGGCGATGAACGGAAATAGTCGAGAAATCCCATAGGTCACGTTCCGAAGAGGCGGGAGAGGAAACCTTTCCTGGAGACATCCATGAAGCGGTGCGGACGCTCCTTGCCGAGGAAACGGTCGACGACATCGAGATAGGCCTCTCCGGCGTCGCTCGTCTGGGCGAGAGTGACCGGCACCCCGGAATTGGAGGCAAGCAGGACCGAAGGAGATTCGGGGATCACCCCCAGGAAGGGGATGGCCAGGATCTCCTGCACGTCGGCCGCGCTCAACATATCTCCCCGGTCGACCCGGTTCGGATCGTAGCGGGTGACGACCAGATGTTCCTTGACCGGCGTCTTCCCCTCTTCGGCACGGCGGGTCTTGCTCGCCAGCATGCCGATGATGCGGTCGGAGTCGCGCACCGAGGAGACTTCGGGGTTGGTGACGACGAGAGCCTCGTCGGCGAAGTACATGGCCGCGATCGCTCCGTGCTCAATTCCTGCGGGGGAGTCGCAGACGATGTAGTCGAATTTTTCTCTGAGTTCATTCAGGACGCGCTCGACCCCATCGATGGTGAGGGCATTCTTGTCGCGGGTCTGCGACGCCGGAAGTATGAAGAGATTATCGACTCTCTTGTCTTTGATCAGGGCCTGGTTCAAGGAGCCTTCGCCGTGAATGACGTTGAGCAGGTCGTAGACGACGCGGCGCTCGCACCCCATGATCAGATCGAGATTGCGCAACCCCACATCGAAATCGATGACGACCGTCTTGTAGCCCCGCAGCGCCAGGCCGGCGGAAAAAGCGGCACTCGTCGTAGTCTTTCCCACGCCACCCTTTCCAGAAGTCACCACCACAATTCTGGCCAATTCGAAATCCTCCATGCATTGCCCCGTGGGGCGTTCGTACGAAAGTCCCCTTCCTGCTCTCGGAAGGAGCGCACAGTCCTGTCAGAAGGGTTCGGCCTTCAGCCGGTCGCCCTCCAGGAATATCTGAACCGATTTCCCCATGAGGGTCGGTTCGAGTTCTTCGTTAACAAGGTATTCCCCGGCGACAGCCACCAGTTCCGGAGCGAACTGGAGGGCGAAAATCCGAGCGGCGGCGTCGCCGCGGGCGCCGGCGAGGGCGCGGCCACGCAGGGGGCCGTAGACGTGGATGCTCCCTTCGGCGACAAGTTCGGAGCCGGCGCTTATGGGGGCGAGCACGACCAGATCCCCCTCCGCGACGATGCGCTGTCCCGAGCGCACGGGCTGAGTGACGACCTTGAGAGGCGACGGCGCGGGAGCGTCCGCGGCAGGGATGCAGGATGGCGCTGGTGGCGCCGGGCTTTCTGCGCCGGGTGCGCGCCCCTCCGCAAGGATTCCGAGCCCGGCGGCGACGGCCGCCTCCTGCTGCGTCGCGCTTCCCCCCCGCACAGCCACCGGGACGAAGTTCAGTCCCCGCAGGGTCGAGATCAGGGCCGGGAAATCGATCGGAGCGTCCGGTTCGCTCAGCGTGCCGAGGTCCAGAACAAGGGGGGCGTTGCGGAAGAAGCCGGGGCTCCGGGCGAATTTACGGGCAAGGTGAGAGGCGAGAACGTCCGAATTCCTCTCGCGAAGGGAGAGGACCATCAGCGTCAGGGCGCTCCCCTTGAGTTCGAAGGGAACGAAGTGTTCGGGAGCTTGGGCAGGATGACTCATCGCATTCAAACAACCGGGAAAAAAGAGAAAACAATGCGTCCCTTATACATTTTTCCATCTCCAAGCTCAAGTGCTAAGGTCGGTGACTGGTGATTCTTGATTCGTGACTGGAAAAAAGACAATAATCCTGCAAACATCTACCAGTCACCAGTCACCAGTCACCAGTCACCAGTCACCAGTCACCAGTCACCAGTCACCGCCTTTTCAGCAGCCAGACCGCTTCGGTGGTGCGGGTTTCGAGGGTTTCGCATTCGACTCGCTGGTTTTCGAGGTAGGCTTCGAGGGCGGGGGTGAGTTCGGGGCGTTTTTCGGAGAGTTCTTCCACCCGGCGGGAGATGAGGCTAGTGTTGCGCCGGTTGGTGCGGCGCAGCTCTTCGGGGGAGATGAGGACCTCGGCCTCCAGGGAGTCGCCGAAGGCGGTAAGCTGTCGAAGGGCTTCGCCGTGAGAGACGTAGTCTTCGTATCCCGGCCGCTCGATCGGCGTGCCGCAGAGAAATCCGTGGTCGACCACGATGAGCCCACCGGGATGGACGGCCCCCCGGAGCAGAGCGACGCAGGTCTCCAGGTTTCCCAGGACGTTGCCGACAGCGGCGTAGACCGCAACGTCGACGCCGCTGAAGCGGCGAAGAGCCTCGCGCAGATCAGCCACCTCGAATCGGCACAGATGGGCGAGGCCTTCCGCCTCGGCGCGCCTTTGCGCCTCTTCGACAAAAGGGGCGAACAGATCGACCCCGAGGACCTGAAAGCCTCTTTCCCGCGCCAGGCACAGGGCGACGGCTCCTTTGCCGCAGCCCAGATCGAGGACAACGGCGCCGTGGCGAAGGGGGTGAAGAAGCCCGGTGATGACGCGCGGGTGGCTGCCGAGTTCATGCAGATCAACAAGGAGATGGGGGAGATGGGGGAGGAGATCGGTCGTCGTCTCCAGGGATGCTGCGATCTGCTCCAGGGAACCGGACCGTTCACCCACGGGCGGCCTCCAGCTTAGTTGGTTGGGCTTTGTAAATACATGGCGATTTTCAGGGCGTAGATCCTGCGCGTGCGAGCTGCTTCCGTAATCATCACTTGTAGCAGATCGCTACCCGGATGCAAGGCGATCCAAGGTTGACTTGCTTCCGCCGTCCCTCTAGAATAAGACGGATAAACTAAGGGGGAGTCTGGTTTGGCTTTTGCCCCCGGGAACAGGAATAGAAATGGCCCTTTTACGCATACTCCATTACCCCGATCCGATTCTGAAACAGGTTTGCGCACCGATCGACCAGATCGACGACGGCCTCCGGACCCTGGCCCGCGACATGGCCGAGACGATGTACGCCGCGCCGGGGGTTGGACTCGCCGCTCCGCAGATCGGCATCTCCAGGCGTCTGATCGTCCTTGACTGCTCCAGCAGGGACGAGGCGCCCGAACTTCTCTCCTGCGTCAACCCCGAAATCGTCGAGCGAGAAGGCGAGGCATACGAAGAGGAGGGGTGCCTTTCGGTGCCTGAGTACTACGCCCGGGTCTCCAGAAGCGCCCGCGTCAAGGTGCGCTATCTCGATCTGGAGGGAAACCGGGTGGAGCGCGAGGCGGACGGCTTGCTGGCCATCGCCTTCCAGCATGAGATCGATCATCTCGACGGCATTCTTTTCATCGACCATCTCTCTCCCTTGAAGAGGGGACTTTTTCGCAAGAAATACCAGAAAATCCTCGAGCAGGAGAAGGAGCGGCTGTGATCGACCGGCAAAACCTGCGCACCGTCTTCATGGGCACCCCCGCGTTCGCTGTCTCCACCCTGCGCACCGTTCTGACCTCCGGCGTGAACCTGGTGGGGGTCTATACCCAACCCGACCGCCCCAAGGGACGCGGCAACGTTCTGACGCCGCCCCCTGTAAAGGTCCTGGCGCAGGAACACGGCATCCCGGTATTCCAGCCTTTTAAGCTGCGCGAGCCCGCTGCGGTGGAGGAGCTTCGCCGCCTCGCCCCCGATCTCGTCGTCGTCGTCGCCTTTGGCCAGATCCTCCCCAAGAGCGTCCTCGAGATTCCGCGCCACGGATGCATCAACGTTCACGCGTCCCTCCTTCCGAAATACCGGGGGGCTTCGCCCATCAACAAGGCGATCATGGACGGCGAGAGCGTCACCGGCATCACCACGATGCTCATGGATGTGGGGCTCGACACCGGCCCGATGCTGGTGAAGAAGTCGATTCCCATCGGCGAGGAGGAGACGGCCGGGGAACTGCACGATCGCCTCGCGCTGCTTGGGGCCGAGACGATGGCCGAGACGCTCGATCGCCTCTTTGCCGGAACGCTCGCTCCGCAGCCCCAGGACGACGCCCTTTCGACCTATGCCCCGATGCTCAAGAAGGAGGACGGGCGCATCGACTGGAGCCGCCCCGCCCGCGAGATCCACAACCAGGTGCGGGGGCTCGACCCCTGGCCCGGCGCCTACACTTTTCTGAGGGGCGAAACGCTCAAGATCGCCCGCACTGCCGTCGAAAATGGGGAAGGGGCGCCGGGAACGGTCGTCGCTGTCGGGGCCGACGGTGTGCGCATCGCCTGCGGACAGGGGGTTCTTCGCGTCGGGGAGTTGCAACTGCCCGGGAAAAAGCGCCTTGCGGCCGGCGAATTTCTCAAGGGGCGAGCCCTTGCCCCCGGCGCCCGGATGGAGTCCTGATGTGGGGAGCGTCGAGACGACCGAGCCGTATCAGCCAAAAAAACGCCTCTTCATCGGCCTGCTCTGCCTGGCCTGTTCGCTTATCCTCCTTTTCGCCTTTCTGCTGTGGTGGGTTCCAAGCATCGGGCTGACCAACATCCACCCCGTCCTTCCGATCATTTTCGGGACCCTTCTCGCCGTCGTCTCCTTCGTCATCGTGGGGGGGCTATCGCTCCTCGTCCTCACCCTCGTCAGCGGAAGGGATCTTTTTTTCTCGCAGCGACTTCGCGGCGTCGTCATCAAGTACCTCTTTCCCGGGATCATCGCTATCGGACGGCTGTTCGGCGTCGACCGGGACACCCTGCAGCAGTCCTTCATCGCTCTTAACAACCAACTGGTGCGGGCCAAAGAGCTGCGCGTACCCGCCGAGAAGGCGCTCATCCTTCTGCCTCACTGCATACAGCTCTTCGACTGCGCCATCAAGATCACCGGGGATGTCGACAAGTGCGTGCGCTGCGGCCAGTGCGACATCAGCGGCCTGGCCGAGCTGGCGCGCAGCCGCAAGGTCGACATCGCGGTGGCGACGGGGGGGACGCTTGCCCGAAAGCTCATCGTCGAGAAGCGGCCGCGCTTCATCCTCGCCGTCGCCTGCGAGCGCGACCTGACGTCGGGAATCCGCGACGCGTATCCTCTTCCGGTCATTGGGGTCCTCAACCGCCGACCCCACGGCCCTTGCTTCAACACTCACATCATCCTGGAGGAGGTGACGCGCGCCCTCGACGAGCATGTCGTCTCCGATCGGACCTGAACAACGGCTATACGTCTCACGCGACGACGCGACGACGCGACGAAAGGCAGACGGAAAGCGGTTTTTTTTGACATGCCGGCGCCGACGTTGGAAATGTGCATCCCAGAAGGTTCTTATTTTTTCGATTTGGTTTTAGCTTCGCGTGAGGCCGGTTTTGCCTTGCTCTTTTCGTCTTACTGACAACGGCCGAAAACCCTCCATGGAACGCTCTTGAAATCATCCGATCCCCGTAAAATGGCTCTCGACATCCTCATGCGGGTGGAGGAGGGGGCCTATGCCGACCTGGCCCTGGACGCCGCTCTCGATGCGGCGCGCGACCTCGACCCTCGAGACCGGGGGCTTGTGACAGAGCTCGTCTACGGCATTCTGCGGCGGCGCGCCCGCCTCGATTTCGCCCTGCAGCGCCTGTGCAGCAAACCCCTCGGAAAGATCGAGCCGAAGGTTCTGAACCTGCTGCGCCTGGGGGCTTACCAGATCCTGGAGCTTACGCGCGTTCCGGAGCGGGCGGCAGTCCATAGCACCGTCGAGCTCGCCCGTGCGGAAAGGCTCGAGCGGGCCACCGGTTTTCTCAACGGCGTCCTGCGTTCCCTGGCGCGGCAGAAAGAGACGATCCCCTGGCCCGACGCCCAAAAGGACGCGGTCGCCGCTCTCGAGGTCGGCTCCTCCGTGCCCAGATGGCTCGCCCGGCGCTGGGTCCGGGAGTTGGGAGCGCAGGAGGCGCTCGCCCTCGGCGATGCCATGGCGCAGCCGGCTCCCTTCACTGTGCGGGTGAACACCCTTCGCACAGGGCGGGAGGACTTTCTTCAGGCGTTGCGTGAGGCGGGGTTCGAGGGGATTCCCACCGAGTACGCCCCCGAAGGGGTCGTACTCGTCTCCCGCGGCGAGGGACGCCTGCCGGGGGATCGGGAGGGGTGGTGGCAGGTGCAGGACGAGGCAAGCATGCTCATTGCCCACCTCGTCGCCCCCGAAGGGGGGGAGTCGATCCTCGACGCCTGCGCGGCCCCGGGGGGAAAGACGACCCACTTGGCGGCTCTGGCCGGAAACGGCGCCCGGATCAGGGCTCTCGATCTGCATTCTCAGCGCGTCGCCCTCGTCGCGTCGGGGGCGCAGCGCCTGGGGTGCTCGGGGATCGAGGCGCGTCCGTGGGATCTGACGAAGGCGCCCGACTTTCTCACCCCGGGGAGTTTCGACGCGGTCCTCGTCGACGCGCCCTGCAGCGGGCTCGGCGTTCTGCGCCGCAACCCGGAGATCCGCTGGAGGCGCACCGGGAAGGATATCGCTCATCTGGCCGATCTGCAGCGCATTATCCTTCGCAACACGGCGCCGCTGGTGCGTCCGGGGGGGAGGCTCCTCTACTCGGTGTGCACCCTCACCCCCGAGGAGACGGCCGACGTCGTTGCCGATTTCCTAAAGGAACACCCCGGGTTCGTCAGAGAGGACCTGCGCGACTTCGCTCCGGCGCACTGGCGCGAACTTTTCGACGAAACCGGCGCCCTGCGCACTTTCCCTCACCGCCACGGCGGAATGGATGCGTTTTTTGCGGTGCGGTTTCGGAAGAAATAAAGGGCGTCAGGCCGCTGCGCGGCCGTCCGTTGTCCGTTGTCCGTTGTCCGTTGTCCGTTGTCCGTTGTCCTTTGGGCCTTTGGCCTTTGGCCTTGAACCTTGATCCTTGATCCTGAATTTGTAGGAGTTTCCCCATGATCAAAATTGCTCCTTCCATCCTCTCGGCCGATTTCGCCCGTCTGGGCGAAGAGGTGCGGGCCATCGAGGCCGGCGGCGCCGATTACGTCCATGTCGACGTCATGGACGGCCGTTTCGTCCCCAACATCACCATCGGTCCCCCGGTAGTGGCGGCGCTGCGCAAGGTGACGGCGCTCCCCCTCGACGTCCACCTGATGATCGAGGACCCCGACCGCTACATCCCCGATTTCGCTGCGGCCGGCGCCGACATCATCACCGTTCATGCCGAGGCGTCTGTCCATCTGCACCGCACCGTGCAGCTCATCCGCTCGCTGGGAAAAAAGCCGGGAGTCTCCCTCAATCCGGCTACCCCTGTCTCGGCCCTCGACGTCATCCTCGAGGATCTCGACCTGGCGCTGGTGATGACGGTCAACCCCGGCTTCGGGGGACAGGGTTTCATCTCGTCGTGCCTCCCCAAGATCGAGGCGCTGCGTCGAGAGATCGAGCGCCGCCGGCTCGGCGTCGAGCTGCAGGTCGACGGTGGGGTGAAGACCGACAACATCGGGCGCATCGCCGCCGCCGGCGCGGACGTCTTTGTTGCAGGAAGCGCAGTCTTCGCCACCCCCGATTACGGCGCGACGATCGCCGCGCTCAAGCGTAATGCCGTGACGGTCACCGTTTGAAGCTTGATTCGGAGCATATACGGACCGCTCTCTCGCGGCATCGCCGAATCGTCATCGGACAGGGGGAGCTTCGTCCGGCGGCCGTGCTCGTCCCGCTCTTCGTCAGGGACGGCGAGGGGTATGTCCTGCTCACCCGGCGGACCGAGACGATGAACCACCACCGGGGAGAGATCGCCTTTCCAGGGGGCGTCCGCCACAGAGAGGACGTCGATCTGCTCGCCACGGCTCTGCGCGAAACGCACGAGGAGGTCGGCATCGCCCCTGAAGACGTGACGGTCCTGGGAAGCCTCGACGACATCGTTTCAGTCCACGGCTACCACGTCACCCCGTTCGTCGGGATCTTTCCCTACCCCTGCGAATTTCGTATCAACAGGCGGGAGATCGCGCAGATCCTGGAGATCCCCCTCTCGGTATTGGCCGATCCCGCCGTGTGTCGGCAGGAGGACTGGCGTCACCGGGGCAGGGACGTTCCGGTGTGGTTCTACACCGTCGGTGAGAACGAGATCTGGGGGCTCACCGCCGCCGTACTGCGGCAATTCCTGCATCGCGCCTATGACCTGGAGCCTTGCGGCGGGGGGATTAACGGGTAGAATTGTTTGGTTCAGGAGCCAGGAGCCAGGAGCCAGGAGCCAGGAGCCAGGAGCCAGAGGACAGAGGACAGAGGACAGGTCTATTCTTGCTGGGCCCTTGGCCTAGGGCCTGATTTTCCGGAGAGGAACTATGGCGTCGATGCGCAACTTGAGTCTGACGGCGAAGGTCAATCTCGTCATCGCCCTGATTCTCCTTCTGTTCTTCGCGCTCTCGACCTACTTCAGCCACCGCCAGCAGACCCGATTCATCATCGGCGAGGCGGTCGAGAAATCACGCATCATCGCCTTCGAGGCGATCAATACCCGCGAATACCTCTCCAACCAGTACCAGATCGGCCGGGTGGAACTCTCGGAGGAGCGCTACGGTCTCATCCCTGTCGTCGCCTCCAACCGCATCGGCGCCTTGGTCGGCCAGGACATCGGCTACGCCATCCGCCAGGTCTCGGACCGCTACCGGAACCCGCGAAACGCCCCGGACGCCTTCGAGTCCGCCGTCCTCCAGACGTTCTACGAAGATCGCGAAAGGCAGGAATACTACTCGATCTCGGTTATCGACGGCGAGCGGGTCTTTCGCTACATGCAGGCCTTCACGGCCGATGAGAGCTGCCTGGAGTGTCACGGCAATCCGGAAGATGCCCCCGACTACATCAAGGCTCTCTTCCCGGAAGAAGAGGACCCCGCCTACCATTACCAGATCGGTGAAGTGATCGGCGCCGCTTCAGTGACGATTCCGATGGAGCGCCTTGCGCACCAGATCTATGCTAACTTGCGTACCGAGGTGCTGATGACGGGCGGGATTTTCCTGGCGCTGATCACCTGTCTCGGTCTGCTGATTCGGCTCAGCGTCACGCGCCCACTCGCACAGCTCGGTTCCGTCGTGAGCGATATCGTGCGCACCGGGCGCCTCGAAGAGAAGATACCGTCCCGGACAGGAGACGAGATCGGCGCCCTGATCGTCGGATTCAACGACATGATCGACAACCTGCGGGAGAAGACCGAACACCTCGAAGAGTCCGAGAGGCGCTTCCGCCTCCTGACCGAGAACGCCCACGACGCCATCGTTTCTTTCCTTGCCAATGGGCAGATCATCCTCTTCAATCGCAGGGCCGAGCGCCTCTTCGGCTACGGCAAGAAAGAGGTGCTGGGGATGAGCATCGATCATCTCATTCATCCCGAATGCGTCTCCCTGCGGGAATCGGGGGCAGAGGCGTACCTGCGCAGGGAGGGAGAAAAACTCCTCTACCGCTCCCATTCCATCGTCTGCCGTCGGCGCGACGGCTCTGCCGTCCCCCTGGAACTCTCCCTTTCGGTGACCGATTCCGAGGGGCACCGATTCTACACCGCTTTTTTGCGGGAACCCCCGGCGTAGGGGCGCGATTCATGGCGCCCAGGGATGTCGGCCATTCATGGCGCTTCGTTACCTCACCGCCCTCCGGGGGCGCTATGAAATCAGGGCGCGATGAATCGCGCCCCTACTTTCTTTCCTTTTATTTTTGTGGCATAACCTCTGTGTTTCATCTCTCTTAACTTTCACCTCCATCCTGCAGCGATTGATGAATCCTTCTTTTTCCAGCAGTCTTTTTCTTCAGCGCCTCTGCGAGGAGGTCCTCGTCGGCGATGGCGCCATGGGGACGCTTCTCTACAGCCGGGGGATCCCCCTCGACGTCAATTTCGAGCACCTCAACCTCGTGCAGCCTTCGTTGGTGGCCGATGTGCACGTCGAGTATGCTCTTGCCGGAGCGCAGGTGCTCGAGACGAACACGTTCGGCGCCAACGCTCTGCGGCTGGGCGCCATCGGGCTTGAGCACAAGGTTCGGGCCATCAACGAGGCGGGAGCGCGCCTGGCGCGAAAGGCAGCCGGCGCCGAGCGTTTCGTCGCCGGGGCCGTAGGCCCTCTTCTGCTCCCCAAGGGAGAGCGGGGCGAGATTCCCCGCGCCGAGAGGGAGGGGATCTTCCGGGAGCAGATGGAAGCCCTGGCCGAAGGGGGGGTCGACCTCTTTATCCTGGAGACCTTCGCCCGGATCGAAGACATGGAGATCGCCCTGACTCTGGCAAAAGACCTGGGGGTGCCAGCAGTGGCGCAGATGGCCTTTCTGCAGGAGGGGCGCACTCGCGAGGGGGTTTCCGCCGAGGAGGCCGCCACGCGTCTGGCAAAAGCGGGGGCCGCGGTTCTGGGGGCTAACTGCGGAGCCGGTCCCCGCGAGATGCTGCAGATCCTGGAGCGCCTGGCCGCATCTTCGCCGCTCCCTCTTTCTGCTTTCCCCAACTCCGGTCTCCCCCAGTATGTGGAAGGGCGCTACATCTACCTGGCCACTCCGGAGTATTTCGCCGAGAGGGGACGCGAGATGGTGGCGGCCGGCGCTTCCCTGTTGGGGGGGTGCTGCGGCACGACCCCCGAGCACATCCGTCTTCTTGCCCAGGCTCTTGCCGGCGCCCGGCCCGCCCCCCGCCGCACTCCTGTCAGGGTGGAGACCCCTTCGCCTGCGGCGCAGGAGCGTGCTGCGCCGCGGCACACCTTCCTCGACGAGTGGGGAAAGCGGCCGATCGTCACGGTGGAGCTCGATCCTCCCAAGGGGCTCGACTGCGGCAAGCTCCTTGGCGCCGCCCGCTCCCTTGCCGAGGCGGGAGTCGACGCCATCAGTCTGGCTGAAAATCCCCTGGCCCGCATCCGCATGGGGAACATCGCCCTCGCCAGCCGCATTCAGCAGGAAGCAGGGGTGGAGGTGATCGTCCACGTCACCTGCCGCGACCGCAACCTCATCGGCCTGCACTCCGAGATGATGGGCGCCCATCTGCTCGGCATCCGGACGGTGCTGGCGGTGACCGGAGATCCTGTTTCGGTGGGAGGGGAGGCCGGAGCGACAAGCGTCTTCGACCTCAACTCGGTGGGGCTTCTCGAACTCCTCTCGGCCCTGAACGGGGGGCGCAGCCTGCTGGGAGCCGAACTGGAAGGATCGACTTCGTTTCTTCTCGGTGCGGCTTTCAACCCGAACATGGCGAGCATGGAGGGGCAGTTGCGGCGACTTGAGAAGAAGATCGCCGCAGGAGCGCGTTTCGTGCAGACGCAGCCTGTCTATTCGCCGAAGATCCTCGATGCGCTCCTGGAGCGTACGGGACCGATGGGGATTCCCGTCCTCGTCGGCGTCCTTCCCCTGGTGAGCGAGCGCAACGCCGAATTCCTGCACAACGAAGTGCCCGGCATCACCCTCCCCGATGAGGTTCGCAGGCGCATGCGCGGCAAACGTGCAGAGGAAGGGGCCGCCGAGGGGACGGCCATCGCCCGCGAACTGATCGAGGCAGGGCGCGGGCGAGTGGCGGGGTGGTACATCATGCCCCCTTTCGGCAGGGTCGCCATCGCCCTCGATCTGATGCGCGTCATACGGGATAAAGCATCTGCACGCTGTGAGCGGTAAGCTCCAAGATCGTCAGCTTGCAGTTTACAGCTTAAGCGCCCCTCAGAGGCCGAGGCGCTCGTCGAGCTCTCCGCGCTCTTCCATGGCAAAGATGTCGTCGCAGCCGCCGAGCAGTTCGTCGTCGGCGAAGATTTCCGGAACAGTGATGCGCCCGGAGCGCCGCCTCATCTCGGCTTCCTTCACGGGGTCGTTTCCGACGTCGTACTCGGTGAACGGGACTCCTTTGAGTTCGAGAAGCTCTTTGGCCCGGCGGCAGTAGGGACAGTATCCTTTGGTGTAGATTTCCACATTTTTCATGGACGCTCTCCTTCCCTTCAGTTTACTTGAGGGGGGCGGGCATGCAAGGAGAAGGGATGACGAAACAACGGGTGACGGTGGTGGTTGCAGGTATCGCCGTGCTCCTTCTCGCTCTAACGGGTTGCCTTGGCGCCCCGCGCCCGCAGGAGCCTTTTCGGCCGGCCGTTTCGGACTACGTGCAGCGGCTGCGCTGGCAGGACTACCACGGCGTGGCCCGTTACCTGGCCGAGGAGCACCGGGAGGCCTTTCTCGAGCGGTTTCTGCCTCTTTCCGATCTGCGCATCACCGACGTGCGGCTCGACTCCGTGGAGCCGCAGGCCGAAAAGGACAGGATGGTCACGCACATCGTGCTCGAATACTATCTCCTCCCCTCTGCGACGGTGAAGAGGGTCGCGTTGCGACAGGAGTGGATCCACCTCCCCTCGTTTGGATGGCGGAGCTTCACCCCTCTTCCGTCGCTGCAGGAAGGGGGCTGAGGCCGCAGACGCCGGGAATGAGGGGTCACATTTCCCTTGAACAGCATGTTTCTTTGTGGTATTTAACTGCATACTGTATACAAAATAGGGAGAGCCAAGTGCCTGCGAAGGTGCTTGCTTTCCCTTTTTTCAGGGGTCCTGCCTCCTTTTTCCAGGCGAACGGGGCCCGTGGGGAGGTCCTCTTGACTCAGGTTGTTTTTTCCAGTTGGGGCAGAAACATCGTCGATAACCGTCAGGGGGGAGAGCCCAAGGACGTCGCCTTCCGCCTTCCTGTTGCGTATGACGGCACGCAACCGCTGGCGGCTTTCATGGGGTGGGACGGTCTCATCGTTTTCGATCCCAATGTCGACATCCCGGCCATGGCCGCCGAGTACATGCGGCGCATTCAGGACCTGTACTGCTGCGCCAAGTGCACGCCGGGAAAGAAGGGGACAAGGATCCTCACCGATCTGCTCGCCTCGGTGCTCGAGGGAACAGCCTCGGAGACGGACCTGGAGATCGTTCCCGATCTGGCCGACTTCATGGTCAACTGCAAGTGCACCCTCTGTCAGAGCGCCACAGTGCCTGTCCTCGACGCGGTGAAGCACTTCCGTGCCGATTTTGTCGCCCGCCTCACCTCCGGGAAAAAGCCTGAAAGCAGTTTCCGCTACGTTCACAAGTACACTGCACCGTGTCAGGACAAGTGCCCGGCGCATATCGATATTCCTGGGTATATCGAAGCGATCAAGGACTACCGTTTCGACGAGTCCCTTGCGACGGTGCGCGAGAACATGCCTCTGCCCTCGGTCTGCGGCCGGGTCTGTCCCCACCCCTGTGAGACAGCCTGTCGTCGCAAGAACGTCGACGAGCCGATCAGCATCATGGTTCTGAAGCGCTCGGCCTCCGATCACGAGTGGCAGCACAAACACCAGCCCCCCATGCGCCCCAAACCCCGCAAGGACAAGTCGGTGGCGGTGGTCGGCGCCGGGCCCGCCGGTCTGACGGCCGCCTACTACCTGGCGCTTGAGGGTTATCCCGTGACGATCTACGAAGCGCTTCCCGACGGGTACGGGGGCGGGATGATCGCCGTCGGCATCCCTCCCTACAGGATGCCGCGCCCCCTCCTGCAGCGCGACATCGACATTATCAGCGCCATGGGGGTCGAGATCATCTACAACACCCGGGTCGGCAAGGACATTTCGGTGGCCGAACTCAGGCAGAAGTACGACGCCGTCTTTCTCGCCCCCGGAGCCCATCGCTCCAAGCCGATGGGCGTCGAGGGAGAGGACAAGGGATACAAGGGATTTCTCAAGGGGGGGATCGACTTCCTGCGCGAAGCCTACATGGGCCAGCCGACAGGGATGGGGAAGAAGGTCGTCGTCGTCGGCGGCGGCAACACTGCCATCGACTGCGTGCGCGTCGCCCTTCGCGAAGGGGCCGAGGAGTCGATTCTCGTCTACCGGCGAACCCGCAAGGAGATGCCCGCCGATGTCTGGGAAGTCGACGGCGCCGATGAGGAAGGGGTAAAGTTCGAGTTTCTCGTCCTGCCCAACAAGGTCCTCGCCGACGAGAGCGGACAGGTCACCGGTGTCGAGTGCGTGCGCATGGCCCTGGGCGAGCCTGACGCGTCCGGGCGCCGGCGTCCCGAGGTCGTCCCCGGGAGCGAGTTCGTCATCGAATGCGACACCGTCATTCCGGCCATCGGCCAGGATCCCGATCTTTCCTTCATCCCCCCCGATCTGGGAATCGACATCACCAAGTGGAACACCGTCGTCACCAGACATGTGCCGATGAAGGACCTGGCCGGCAAGGAGATGAAGGACAGCATGGGCAACCCCCTGGTGCGCAGCCTCATCACCGACATGGACGGAGTCTTCGCCGGGGGGGACGCCGAGATCGGCCCGTTGACGGTGGTCGCCTGCGTAGGCAGCGGACACCGCGCAGCCAGGGTGATCCAGCGTTATCTCGAGGAAGGGAAGGTCTATCTCAGCGACGACGATTTCATGGAGGATATCCTCACCTACCTCGGCGTCTACGACAAGAACGAGAAGGTTCAGTGCCTCGACTCCGCCTCCCGGGAGCACCAGGCCGAAATTCACGGTCCCGAGCGCGCCAGTTGCGGGAACTACACCGAGGTGGAACTCGGATTCACCGAGAGCCAGGCTGTACAAGAGGCCGAGCGGTGTCTGAGGTGTTACCGCATGGCCATGATGGCGGTCTGACAGGGATGATGAAAAACGCCCGTCTGCGGCGTTGCCCTCACCCTTCGACAACAACGTACCCTTCGGTACGCCTTTTGTCTCAGGGTTTCAGGCGCCTTGCATCCAGGCATTTTGATCAGCCCGAAAATATCCTGTTGCGCTTCGACGGAACGCGCCAGTAGCCGAAAAATTCTTGCTACGCTTTCGCCCGATTTGAGGAGCATATATGGTCAGTTTGACGATTGACGGCAAGCAGGTGAGTGTCCCGAAGGGGGCCACGATCCTGGAGGCGGCACAGAAACTCGATATTGCCATTCCGACGCTCTGCTGGCTGGAGAAGATCTCTCCGACGGGCGCCTGTCGGATCTGCGTGGTGGAGGTCGAGGGCCTCGATCGTCCGCAGACCGCCTGCAACACCCCGGTGAAGGATGGGATCGTCGTCGCCACGCAGTCGGAGCGCCTGACGCGCATCCGCCAGCAGGTCGTACAGATGCTCCTGGTCAATCACCCTCTCGACTGCCCCGTCTGCGACGCCGGGGGCGAATGCAGCCTGCAGGACGTCTGTTACGATCTCGATGTCGACACCCAGCCCTATGCCGCGGCGGATCTCGCACACGAGGTCATCGACACCTGGCCCCTGATCCAGCAGGTCCCCTCCCGCTGCATCCTGTGCGAGAAGTGCGTCAAGGTCTGCCACGAGGTTGTCGGCGCCAGCGCCCTGGTGGTGCGTGAGCAGGGGGAACGCGCTTTCATCGACACCGTGGACGGCAAGCCGCTTGACTGCGAGTTCTGCGGAAACTGCGTCGCCGAATGTCCGACCGGAACCCTTCTGTCCAAACCGTTCCTGTTCAAGGCCCGCCCCTGGGAGATGACCCGCGTCGCCTCGATCTGCACCTTCTGCGGCAGCAATTGTCAGATCGACTACAACGTGAAAAACGACACCGTCCTGCGAGTCACCTCCGAAGACGGCACGACCGCCAACGACGGCAATCTCTGTATCGGCGGATTCTTCGGGTACGGTTACATCGATTCTCCGAAACGACTTCTCGCTCCTGCGATGCGCACCGAAAAAGGGATGCTCCAGGCAGGATGGGACGAGGCGCTCGGCGCGGTCGCCGGCAAGATCCGTGCAATCAGCGAGTCGCAGGGCGCCGCTGCCATCGCCGGGCTCGCCTCTCCGAGGCTGACCAACGAGGAAAATTACCTCTTCCAGAAACTCTTCCGCGCCGGCATCGGCAGCAACAACATCGACTCCGAAGCCCGCTTCGGCGCCCTTCGCGCCCATCGCGCCCTCGACAAGGCGCTCGGGCTGAAGGGGGCGAGCAACCGCATCGACCGGATCGCGCAGTCCGACGCGGTCCTGGTCTTCGGCTCGGATATCACGGCCGAAGCTCCCATGATCGACTGGGCCATCGAAGAGGCCTGCCGCAAGCGCAACGGACGTCTCGTATTGGCCAACATGCGTCGGGTCAAGCTGACCCCCTATGCCGAAAGTTTCCTCCAGTACCGCCCCGGCAGCGAGATCTGGCTCGCCAATGCCCTGACCAAGATCATCGTCGAGACCGGAGCGGCCGACGAGGATTTCCTGAGACGCTACCTGGAAAATGCCGACGAGCTCAAGACGCACCTCGCCGCCTTCGACCTGGAGCGTGCGGTGCGCGAGACCGGGATTTCGCTGGGGGACCTCGAAGAGGCGGCCGGGTATCTCGGCAAGGCCGAAAGCGTGGCCATCGTCTTCGGCGGCGACATCATCCGGGGGGCGCAGGCCGAAGAGATCACTCTTGCCCTGGCAAACCTGTCCCTCGTCTCTGGCGCTCTGCACGGCGATGTCGGCGGTCTGTTCCCCGTCGACGAGAAGGGAAACATGCAGGGGTTGCTCGACATGGGCGTCTGCCCCGAGAGTCTCCCGGGACACCAGGACTACGCGAGCGGGCGCGCCCGTTTCGAACAGGCCTGGGGGGCTAAGCTCCCCACCGGCGGCCGTAACGCCCTCGAGATTCTTGAGGGGATCGAAAAGGGGGAGATCCGCTTCCTCTATCTCGCCGCTGCCAATCCTTTGACCTTCCCCGACGCCGGGCGCTGGCGCAAAGCCCTCGAGAAGGTCGAGTTCCTTGTGGTGCAGGATATCCTCGCCTCCGAACTTACCGAACTCGCCCATGTGCTCCTTCCGGGCGCTTCTCCGGCGGAAAAAAGCGGCAGCGTCACCTCCCTCGATCACCGCATCAGTTGCCTGGGCCAGGCGGTCTCTCCCCGCGGCAACGCCAGGGAGGACTGGGAGATCTTCGCCGATCTCTACCGACGCCTCAAGCCGATCGCCTACTTCAATGCCGAAGCGATCCTCGCCGAGGTCAAGACCCTGACGCCTCTGTACGGGGATGTCTGTTTTGTCGGCCAGGGGCGCTGCCGCCCTTGTTTGAAAGAGCCCTATCGCCTCGTCGAGAAGGGGCTTCGCTACTCCCCCGTCGACGGAGTGGCTGCGGCCGAGGGGATGCAGCTTTTCACCGGCAAGATCCTCTTTCACTTCGGCACCACCACCACCGCATCGGAGGCCTGTCTGGAAGTCGCACCGGGGGGCTATATTGAAATGCACCCTGAGGACGCAGCAGCCTGCGGCGTGACCGAGGGCGCAAAGGTGAAAGTCACCTCGCCGGCCGGCAGCGCTCAGGGGCCCGTCGTCCTGAGCACCAACGTCCAGAAGGGGATGCTCTTTGTTCCGCACCATTTCCCGGACTTGAGGATCCAGCAGGTGTTGAAGGACGGGAACCGCGTGGCGGTACAGGTCGCAAAAGCCTGACGAACACGTTCTTTAAAGGCGATTACAACGGCGCTCCGGTTTTCCGGAGCGCCGTTTTTCCTTCCCGGCATCCCCTCACCCGATCTTGATTGTCTTGTAGAGAAAATTCTTGAAGCGGTAGAATGTCTTTCTCTCCTCGGAATCGTCGTTCCTGGGATCGCAGGCTCGCAGCACCTCGGCGACTCTCGGCATCGAATTCCCCCCCTGGCGGCGCGCCATCTCGACGATGGAGGCGACCACGTCCCGTGAGATGCGATTTTCCGAAAAGGGAGCGTGCACTCCTGCCCAGAAATCGGTTTCACCGCGGCCGATGGCGTTGAAGATCTCCCGCGCGGCCTCTTCGGTGAGTTTTTCCACGGGGGTTTCGGTGTCGCGGAATTCGAGTGCTCCGACGATCTGCCGAATGTCCTCCTCGGAGATGACTCTTCGCTTGCGAAAAAGGAGGGCGCGCACGAGGATGCTTCGCAATTCTCGTACGTTGCCGGTGTAATGATGTTTCGAAAGGATGGCCTGGGCCTCGCGGGTAAGGACCGGGACGTCGGTTTCTTTCTCTTCGGGCGTTTTGTAGACGCGCCAGAGCTTGCCGAGAAAGTGGGTCGCAAGATCGGGGATGTCTTCGCGGCGTTCGTTAAGGGAGGGGATTTGCACCGTAAGCTCCGAGAGCCGATGAAAAAGGTCCTCCCGGAATGTGCCCTGCCTGATGAGCTCGCGCAGGTCCTTGTTTGTCGCAGCCACCAGGAGTACCCGGGCGTAGCGGGTCGTGTTCTCACCAAGACGCACGACGCCTCCGTTGTCGAGAAAACGCAGGAGTTGCACCTGCGTCTTGGGGTCGGCGTCGCCGATTTCATCGAGGAAGACGACGCCGCCGTGCGCCTCTTCCAGAATCCCCTTGCGGTCCGAATGGGCTCCGGTAAATGCGCCGCGCTTGTGACCGAAGAGCTCGGAGTAGGTGAGCTCCCCGCTGTAGGCGGCGATGTTGGTCTTTTTCACTGAGAGCTCCCCCCGGGGATCGATCTTTTCCTTGTACATCTCGTTGAGGCGCGAAAAGAGATTGTTGAAGAGAAATTCCTTGCCGCTGCCGGTGTCGCCGGTGATCAGGATCGAGGGGAGCCCGAGAGTGGCCTCCTGCACGTCGGTGCGGCTCCAGTAGGCAATGCGGTTGAAGATCGGCGGGGTGACCTTGTGGATGAACTCCACGATCCGCCCGGCCGAGACTGAATTGCCGATGATGTTGCCGAGCTTGTAGGAGAAGACCTTCGGGTCCTTGTAGTCGACGTCCGAACGCAGGCGGTTCACCTCGGTGGTGAGCTTCTCGATGCGTTGCAGGTCGATGAGAGTGCGGTGGATCATGCGCCCGATGATCTGCAGGATGCGCTTGTGCTCGTCGGTGAAGTAGTAGGGGCGCAGGCTGTCGAGGCAGATGACGGCGACGACCTCGTTTTCGCTCAGAACCGGAACGACGATCTCGCTCTTGATCACCTCGGTGATCTCCCGGTAAAAGCCCCCCGATCGCTTCTCCTCAGCCGTGTCGGCGATGATGTGGGGGCGCCCCGTGTGGGCGACGTAGCCGGTGAGGCTGCGCTCTTCGGGAGGCAAATTGCTGCCGCCGACGCGAATGGGCGGGATGTTCTTCTTGAGCCATTCCTTGCTCTTGGCGCCGATGAGGCGCCCATCGGGCTCCTCGACGACGAGCCAGCGCTGCCCCTCTTCCTCGCGCACCAAGGCGATGCTTCCGGTATCGGCGCCGATGAGTTCGGTGGCCTTGGAGAGAATGCGGTTCAGGAAGGGCTGAAGGCCGGTGAATTTTTCCTGCAGCAGATCGTTGATCTCGGAGAGGACCTTGATCTCCATGTGCTCCTCGCCGATCTCCTGGATGACGCGCTGGGCCATCTCGGCATGGGCTTCGAGGAGCCCCTTTTCAAAATCGCTGAAGGTGTACGCCTCGGTGGTGTAGTAGTTGACGAGGCAAATGATGCGGCGGGTGCGCGGCTCGAAACGCGGCACCACGTAAAGGGATTTCAGCCCGAGTTCCTCGGTCAGGTAGCGCTTCTGCAGGATTTCGGTCGGCAGGTCGTGGATGTAGACGGGGGAGAGGAGCCGCTCGTCGATGATGACTCCGGCGCTGTTGATGTAGCGCGACAGGAGGGATTTGCCCGGTCCGAGATTGATGAGAATGTCGTCCTCGTAAAGGAGGCGCGCCTCCTTCTCCTTGGAATAGGAGGCGAGGATCTGCAGCCCCTCCTCTCCGGCTTCGGGCGCCAGGGGATAGGGGATGAGAACCGAGGCGAGGGAGAGCTTGTCGATGAGGCGCACCGCCGACTTGACCATGTAAAGAGCGGCCTCCTTCTTCTTGGCCTCGTCGACGCGACGGGCGAGGACCATTTGCTGGTGATGCTTGCGGGCCTGATTGATGACCGGAAGGACCTCGTCCATGAAAACTTTGAGGCGACGACGCTGGTCCTCGGAAGGGAGGAGACCCTTGCGCCCGCTGTCGATGCACAGCACGCCGATGGAATAGCCGTTGTGCAGCAGCGGTAGATGATAGCTCGATGCAATGGCGAAACGTTCGGCGAGCTCCCGGGCGTAGGCGCTCTGGAAGGTGGCGATGTCTTCGACCTGCGCCTCCTCCTGTGTAACATAGACCCGCGAGACGAGAAAATCCGTGGAGTTGATGGGAAATCCCTGCTCGCGGATCGCCTTGGCGAGGAGTCCGCTGGCCGCCGAGCAGACAAGCGCGCCGCTGGTGAGATCTTCCAGGTAAATCCGACATCGGTTCTGGCGCGTGATAAGGTTCACCGCCTGCACAACGACATGGAGGATGTCCTCCAGGTTCTCCTTGCTGTAGCTGGCGATTTTCTGCGTCAGTTCTTCGAGGCGCTGCTGAAAGACCGCTTCCATCGTCTCCCCTTCGAGTGTGTAGGAAAGTTACTCAGGGGAGTATAGCAGGAGGGGGGAGCCGGGGGCAAGGAGTTGGAAAGCAGAAGCCAGAAGCCAGGAGCCAGGCAGTGATTTTTGAATCTGAATCTCGAACCCTTGAACCTTTAACCTTGAACCTTTAACCTTTGACCCGGTTTCAGTGCTTCGTTCCGAGATACTTCTCCAGCTTGGCGTAGAGTTCGGACATCTGGACCGGTTTGGAGAGATAGTCGTCCATTCCTGCTTCAAGACAGCGGCGGCGGTCTTCTTCGCGGACATGGGCCGTCATGGCGATGATCGGAATGTGGGAAGCGGTCTCCTTTTCTCGCTTCCGTATGGCTCGGGTCGCCTCCAGTCCGTCCATTTCGGGCATCTGGACATCCATCAGGATCAGGTCGAACTTTTCATGCTCCGAGATGGCGAGCGCTTCGCGTCCGTTTCTGGCCTCCTCAACGTTCCAGTGGCGGTTGCCGAGGATGATCCCGAGGAGTTCACGCAGCATCGGATCGTCCTCGGCCATGAGGATGCGCGGCGACTCGCCCTGTGCGGCATGGAAGGCCTCAGGCGCTCTTTGCTCGCTCTCTGCGCTGGCCTGTGCCCAGGCCCAGGCGGGACGCTCCAGGGGGATGGTGAAATGAAAGGCGCTCCCTTTTCCGGGCTCGCTTTCCATGCAGATTTCACCCCCGAGACGCTCTACGATGCGGCGGCTCAGGGCGAGGCCGATCCCCGTCCCACCGTAGCGGCGGGTGTGGGAAGAATCGAGCTGGCTGAAGCTCTGGAAGAGAAGGTGTTGTTTGTCAGCAGAGATGCCGATGCCGGTGTCGTACACCGAAAAGAGGAGCCTTTCTTTTTTCCCCTCACGGGTGGTGACCGCGGCGGTGACGCGCACGCTCCCCTCCTGGGTGAACTTGACGGCGTTGCCGATCAGGTTGGTGAGCACCT
This sequence comes from Desulfuromonadales bacterium, assembly GCA_029289095.1. Lineage (GTDB taxonomy): Bacteria > Desulfobacterota > Desulfuromonadia > Desulfuromonadales > JACZKF01 > JARFUG01. Next base: position 23,079 of record JARFUG010000002.1, on the reverse strand, counting down.
GGCGCAGTCGGGCCGCATCGCCGCGCACGATGCGGGGAACCTCGTTGCCGATCTCGAGGTGCAGTTCGAGCCCCTTGCGGCCGGCTTCCAGTTGAAAGGCGTCGACCGCCTCCCTGAGGGAGGTGTGCAGGTCGAACGACTCGACTTCGAAGAGCATCTTTCCCGATTCGAGCCGGGAGAAGTCCAGGATCTCGTCAATGAGCCGCAAAAGGGTGCTCAGGGCGACCTGGGCCATCTCCAGGTACTGGCGCTGATCGTCTTCGAGCGCCGATTCCTGGAGCAGTTCGTGGGCTCCCATGGCGACCGTCATGGGGGTGCGGATCTCGTGACTGATGTTGGCGAGAAACTCGCTCTTGGTGCGACTCGCCGTCTCGGCCGCCTCCATGGCTTTCTGCAGGAGCTCTTCAGTCATTTTGGCAGAGGTCACATCCATGATAATGCCGTTCATGCGCAGCGGCTGCCCCTGCTCGTCGAACTGCGTCTTGCCCCTCACCAGGAGCCAGTGCATGGCGCCGTTGGGCGGGCTCGTGCGAATCTCGGTGTTGATCTCGGGGCGCTGCAGCGCGCTGGAGAGGTTCCTGAGGATGCGTGCGCGGTCTTCGGGGTGAAGAAGCGCGAGAAGATCGCTCAGGGTGGCGTCCTTGTTGAGATGGGGGTGTCCGAACAGGGTTGCGCAGCGCTCGTCCCAAAGGAGCCTGTCCTCGTTGACGTTCCACTGCCAGATGCCGATACCGGCCGCCTCGGCGGCAAGGCGCAGGCGCTCCTCCCCGAGGCGAAGCGCCTCTTCGGCCTTCTTACGATCAGTGATGTCCATGACGATTCCGATCATGCGCTGCGGCTGTCCGGAGCGGTCGAAGTGGGCCGTCCCCCGGGCGAGGAGCCAGTGGACGCTGCCGTCCGGCCAGACGACCCGGTATTCCTTGGTTTCGACATAGCCGGAGAGAAAAAGAGTCGTTTCATGGGCCATGCGCTGGCGGTCGTCGGGATGAAGAGCGTTCCTCCACGTCTGAAACGATACGGGTGTTTCAGGGGAGAGCCCGAACAGGGCTTTGCAGCGAGTGTCCCACTGCTGGCGACCGTCGGCCATTTCCCACTGCCAGATGCCAATGTGCGCGGCGTCGGCTGCAAGGCGCAGTCTTTCTTCGCTGATCCGCAGCGCCTCCTGGGCGCGGCGGTGATCGGTGATGTCCTCGGCGACGGTCACGATAGCCCCGGGCTCACCCGCTCCTGCGGGAACCGTTGAGCAGGTAAGTTCGACCCAGAGAGCCTCCCCGTCGCGGCGCACCAGACGCTTCTCCAGACTGTAGCTGTCGAGCGATCCGTTGAGGAGCCTGCGGGAGTGCGCTTCGCAGTTGGTCAGGTCTTCAGGGTGGATCATCTCCCTGAGGCTGCGCCCCTTCAACTCGTTCGGGAGATAACCGAGCATTTCGCCGAACGTACGGTTGACCAGCAGCAGCGTACCGTTGATGTCGCTGAGGGCGATCCCCATGGCCGCGCGCTCGAAAATCATCTCAAACCGACACGCCCCCTCGCGAAAGACGGCGTCCCGGCCCGCGTGTGCGAGTCCTTGGGCCGATTCCACCTGTCCTCTGCGGGTGCGCAGGGCGAACCGTGTCGCGCTTGCCAGCGTCGCGGCCGAGAGCGGCTCGGTCAGAAACAAAACGTTGCCGGGGACGGCGGCGTCGCCGGAGGCGATCTTTTCAGAGACAAGGGCCAGTATCGGGATGTCGGAGCACTGCGGTTGCTGCTGAAGGCGGGAGATCAGAACAGAAATTGTGGCCGGCGCATCGGAGTCCTCCGGTGCGAGAAGAGGGACTGAAATCCCTCTTTGGGCGGCCCTGTACAGGGCGTCCTCATCGGAGCAAAGGAGAACGGAAAGGCCGGCTTCGGTCAGGACCGAACGAAGGGAGTCGGCCCGCCGGGAGCCTTTCAGAAGCAGAACGCGCTCATCGCCCTTCTCTGTGGTGTCCTTTGAAACAACGAGATCCTGAGAGCCTTTCGGCCGCTTTTCATTCACCTTCTTTTCCAGAGGCTGCGCAATAATGGATACACTGAATCCTATTTTACGATATCCCGGGCGTCATTTCATCTCGCGTCGTGCGATTCTGCGCCGGCGTTTTGCACCGGGAGGAATAATTGACAAACGGCGCCCTTGGTCCATAGTGATTCAGAGCCTGCAAACCCCGGGAGAATGCCATGATCGACAATCCTGCGACCGTCAATGCTCTTGTCTCTCTGATCGCCGGCGTCCTCATCCTGTTCATTCCGAGGCTGCTGAACTACATCGTCGCAATCTACCTCATCGTCGTAGGGTTGCTCGGGCTGCTTTACGCCTGAGGCGCGCCAGCATCCCCGGCGGCGGAAGCTGAATTCAGTGAATGCCGAGGCGCTCGCTCACAATGCCGAGATATTTGTTGAGCGGATGTTTGCGTCCCAGGGAGGGGAAAATCGGCGCGCGGCGCCTTCCGAGAAGCTGCAGTTCGTCGATGATCCCCTGGAGGCGGCCGCATTTGAGTCCCCTGCGAAACGTCATGATGGCCATGTGCTTTTTTTTGGCGAGGATGTAAATGCGGCCGAGGTGCAGATAGTGCAGGGGGTTGGCCGGTTCGCGTTCCATGGCCCGCCTGCACAGGTCGAGGGCGCGGCGAAGGTTGTTTTTTTCCCTGGCGACGCAGACGGCAAGGCTCGACAGAACGACGGGAGTCTGGTCCTGGGGGGGGATCTGCTCGAAATGGAAGAGTGCCAGAAGAGTGTTCTGTCGTTCGAATGCCTCCTGTGCCTTTTTCAGGTGATAGCTCGAATCGGTCTCGCTCATGGGCAGCTCCATGCTGGGGGTCTGATGACGATTTTAGGCGGAGGCGTCAGGGATTTCACCGCGGGCAACGGTCGGAAATTCAACCCTGTTTTCGATAAAAGCCGAGGTGGCAGAAAATGCGGCGAATGCCTCTTTACCCTGAATGCAACCTCCGTTCCGCTAGCTCTTCGTTTTCCCCCAAAGTGACACCACGGCGGCGGCCATGACGGCGCTCAGGGAGAGGACGACGAGAAAGAGCCGGCCGAAATCGATCGCAAAGACGTAACCGACAGTGCGGGGGGGATGCCACAGGGGCGCATGGAGAAAGACGGGGAGATCGGCCCAGGGCTCGACAGGCGCGCCGTACCAGGGGATGAAAAAAGACAGCAGCACCAGTGCTGCGAGGTAGGCCGTGAAGACGCGTCGGATATAGGGGTTCATGGAATTGAGGTTCGAGGCCCGAGGCCAAAGGCCAAAGGTTGAAGGGCCAAAGGTAAAGTTCAGGGAGCCGGGAGCCGTTCTCTTTGGCCTCGGGCCTTTTGCTTCTGGCTTACTTGCTATAGCCCGCTTGCGTCCAGGGAGGCGGCGATCGCCTCCTCCTTCAATCTCAGTGCGATGCGTCGGCGCAGGGCCGTCGGAATCTCCACATGCAGGCACAGCGCATCTTTTCGCATCCGGTGCGCGGCCATGCGCTGCAGGGCATTTCCTCCGGCTCCGGGGATCCATCTGACAGATTCTTCGGGGAGCCAGGTGCGCTCTTCTCCGGGGATAAGGCTTTTGGCCTCGGTATGCGGATCAAGGAGGCGTCCGACCAGCGTTCCCTCTTCGTCCATCAAGAAAGAATAGCCGAGATCGGGGGCGGAACAAAACTGGATGCAGATTTCATCCGATATCCCCTTCAGCAGATCGAGGCCGCGGCGAAGTCGGGAATCGGGGCGCAGGAGCAGCATTTCATCGCGCGCTTCCAGGGCGCCGAAATCCTGAGGTCGCCTGTACGGGGGGAGCCCCCCCAGGCCGACGACGAGGCGGCGGTCGTCCGGTGCGACGCCGACGCAGCCGTGCAGGTCAATGACGATCTGCGGCAGCCCTTCGCCGAGGATCTCCATATAGTCCTGCAGTCCCTCTTCAAGCTTGTAGCAGTAGGGGTGTCCGGATGCGTCGGCATAGGGGTAGATGACGTCGATGTTGCTTGGATTCAGGGGGATCCCCCAGTCTCTGAGCTTTGCGAGATTTTCGTCGGAGAGCGGTTCGCGCCCGGAAAAGCCGAGATTGATGATGGCGGCCCCACCGCGCTCGGTGGTGAGAAAATAGAGGGCGGCCTCGAGGGTGTGTGGGTCGTAGGGGCCGTGCGTGGCGGTGATGAGCGGCAGGTCTTCCCTCTTCCCCTTCAGTCGAAGAAGCAGGACTCCCCCCGCGCCGTCGGGGAGAAAACGGCACTCGAAGTGGGGGAGACGGGCGTCGCAGGGGCGCCACCCCGTTTCGACGATCGGTGACTCGGCAAAGAAGCGCTTCAGCACGCGGCGTCTCCAGGCTGCGGTGAAGCGTAACGCTCTGTCGTCCAGGCGGTAGTAGACGCTGTAGCTGGCGGCGTCGAGGTAGACCCGAATTCCGAGCCGCAGCAACAGGTCGCGGTTATAAAGGTTCTGAGTGGAGTCGAGAACGCGCCGGGTGATCTCGTCCATCGAAGCGAAAACCCCATCTGACGGGATTTGGGAAAGGAGTTCCACGCGCTTGAGATGGCGGTAGTCTTCACGGCCGATCTCGACCTCCAGCCGATTGAGATGTCTCCGGAAGGGGGCTGACGCATCCACGGTGAAGGTGTGGCAGAACAGGGGGGGGATGGACGGACGTTTCATTTTCATGGCAACTCCACAATATCCTCATCATACTCCTGGCGCACCCGTCTGGGCAACCTCATGAAGACGCCGATGTGAGGTTTTTAGTGCTTTAATCCTGTTGCCACCATTGAGAGAAGATGGTATTTACTTACATTGTTCGAAGTTATTCATATCTATCGCCGTCCACACATGTGTGGGTCGTTGGCCGCTTCATCAACAGCAGAGGGGGCGGTTCGATCCGGTAGCCAAGGCCGCGCCGTCATGATTTCTTTTTTTTCTCTGAAGCTTCGCTTGAAGATTCTCATTCCTCTGATCGGCCTCTCGGCTATTCCTCTTGTGATCGCCATGCTCGTCATCTCCGGCCTTGCCGAACGTCAACTCGCAAGGGACCTCGAGTTTCGCATCGAGTCGGTGAAGACCCTGGTCGGTCACAGCACCATCTACGCCGAAAAGGAGAAGGCCAACTACGTGCAGCTTCTCGCCAGGGACCAGGCCTTCGTGGAGGGGATCCGAGAGGCTATCCGGACCGGGAGCTCACAGGCGATTCAGCCCCTCGTCTTCGATCTGCACGATCTGTTCAATCTCGATATCTTTGAGGTGCTCGACGCCCATGGGGGACTTCTGTTGCGCCACGGGACGAGGCTCGACAGGGTCGACGGACGAAGCCACCCGGCCGTCCAGGCGAGCCTGGCGGGCGAGCACTTCCGGATCATCGGGCGTTTCGACGGGCACCCCGCCATCGTCGCGTCGGCTCCCGTACGCGACGGCGCCGAAATCATCGGCCACCTGGTCGGCGTCACCCTTCTGAACGATCATTTTCTCCACGAGATCCTCGGCCAGCATCTGCAGTTCATGGCCACACTCCAGGTCGCCTTTTTCGACGGAGAGAGGATCATCGCCGCTTCCGCACCGTTTCTGCGCGGCCTCGATACGGCGCGCGTGCAGTCGGGGGAACAGGACAGGGTCGTGGTGGGCGATCGCCCCTTTTCCCTGTCGCTGGAATCGCTCGGGATCGACGCTCAAAGCGGAATGCTCCTGGCGGTAGACGGCTCGGACCTGATCGCCGACCAACGGACGCTGCACCAGATCCTGTTCTTCATTCTCGCCTTCGTCGGCGTTCTCGCCCTCGTGTTCGGTATCGTCCTTTCGCGCAGAATCATTCAGCCTCTCGGGCAGGTCGTGGACAACCTCAAGGAGATTGCCGAAGGGGACGCTGATCTCACCCGCAACCTTCCGGTTCTCTCCCGCGACGAGGTTGGCGACCTCGCCTCGAGCTTCAACCGCTTCCTGGAGCGCATGAGAGGGATGGTCGGTCGCACCCGCGAAGCCTCGCGGGATCTCGCCGGGACGACGGAGCGCATCCGGATCACCTCACGCGAGCTCAGGGAGGAAGGGACAAAACAGTCGCAGGCGCTGCAGGAGTGTCACTCCGGGATGCTCGGAATCCAGGAATCGATCTCGGGGATCGCCGCCAGCACTGGCGCCCTGGTCGAGTCGGCTGAGTTGAGCTCCTCGGCGACTTTCGAGCTTGGAGCGACGACAGAGGAGATCGCCGGCCAGATCGAAAAGCTCTTCGCCGTTGTTGAGGAAGTGACCAGTTCCATTGCCGAGATGTCGGTTACGAGTCAGCAGATCGCGGAAAATGTCGAGATCCTCTCCCATTCGACCGAAACGACCGCCTCTTCCATCCTGCAACTCGACGCCTCGATCAAGGAGATCGAGGAGAATGCCGAGCGCACCAGCCACCTCTCTGAAGAAGCCGCCGCCGACGCGCGCAAGGGAAAGGAATCGGTGGACGAGACCGTGGCGGGAATCGTCGCGTTGCGTGAGACGGTCGATCGCGCCACGGAAGTCATTCAGGATCTGGGCAGCCAGTCGAAATCGATCGGCAAGATCCTCACTGTCATCGACGAGGTTGCCGACCAGACGAGCCTTCTTGCGCTCAACGCCGCCATCATCGCGGCCCAGGCCGGCGAACACGGCAAGGGTTTTGCGGTCGTGGCCGACGAGATTCGGGGGCTCGCCGAGCGAACGGCGGTCTCCACCCGCGAGATTGCCGCCATCATCGCAAATCTGCAGAATGGAACCCGCGAAGCGGTCGATGTCATGAACGCCGGGAGCCAACGGGTGCATCTCGAAGTGGCGCGCTCCCGGACGGCCGGTGAGGCGCTGGAAAAGATACGGCAGAGCACTTTGAAGGCCATGGAGCAGGTGAAGGGGATTGTCCGTGCGACCCAGGAGCAGTCCAGGGGGAGCCGCCAGATCACCTCGTCCATCAATCAGGTGGCCCAGATGCTCGAGCAGATCTCTTCGGCGGTCAATCAGCAGACCCAGGGGAATCGCCAGCTCGCCCGGGCCGCAGAAGAGATGAAGGAGATCGCCCAGCAGGGAAAGACGAGCACCAAGGAGCAGGCCAAGGGGAGCCGGCAGATCCACCAGGGGATGGACCGGATCAGGGACATGATCGAGCGCATCGACGAGGCGACCCGCGAGCAGAACCGCCGCAGTGCCCAGATGGTCGAGATCCTGAAAAGCCTCCGGAGCATTGCGGAGAACAGCGCTCGTCGAACCGGCGAACTCGACAAGGTGGTGGAGAGCGTCTCGCAGCAGACGCGGACCCTGGAAAACGAGGTGGGCGCCTTCAAGACATGAGGGCCCTGGACGTCGTCATCCTCGGATCGGGAACGAGCACGGGGGTTCCCGTGCTGGGTTGCCGGTGCCGCGTCTGCGCCTCGCAGGACCCGCGCAACCACCGTACGCGCTGCAGCGCCCTTCTCACGCACGGCGGCCGCAACATCCTCATCGATACGGCCACCGACCTGCGCCAGCAGGCGCTTCGCGAAAGGATCGGGCAGATCGACGCCGTTCTGTACACTCACACCCATGCCGATCACCTGCACGGCATTGACGATCTCAGAACGTTCAGCAATCATGCGCCGGATCCGATCCCCATCTACGGCGACGGCGCCACGCTGGAGCGGATCGGCGCCAGTTTCGATTATATCTTCAGCGAAGATCCCGACCAGGGGTATCGTCCGAAGCTCGAGAGGCGTCTGATTTCTTCCCCCGATCTGTTCGAACTCTTCGGCCTCCCCATCCTGCCGGTACCCCTCGTCCACGGTCGGGGGCGTTCCCTCGGCTACCGTATCGGTCCCTTCGCCTACCTCACCGACTGCAACGAAATACCCCGCGAATCGTCGGTGCGCCTTCGCGGTCTCGAGGTTCTCGTCATCGATGCTCTGCGCTTTGCGCCGCATTCGACCCACTTCAACATCGAGGGGGCCATTGCGGCCTCCAGGGCTCTTGGCGCCCGTCGCACCTGGCTCACCCACCTCAGTCATGACGTCGATTACGGCCCGCACTCCTCGCAACTCCCCCCGGGGGTCGAATTCGCCTACGACGGCCTGCGCCTTCGGGTTCAGTTCCCCTGAGGAGCTGTTCCCAAAGCATCTTCCAGTTGCCCCATTCGCATCTTGCCCGGACTCATGAATCGGGTATACTGTCTGAAATCGCCTATTTACCCCACTTTGCCTCGATAGGGCAGGGCCGCCTCCGATCAGTCCGCCATGTCGGATCTGACGGATATGTCCGATCAGCCGCGCCCCGCCCCGGGTCTTTTTCTTTTCAGACGTTCTGGAGACCGTCATGAAGTCGCCCCCCCTGGAGACCGTGCGCAACATCGGCATCATTTCCCATATCGATGCCGGAAAGACCACCGTCTCGGAGCGGATTCTTTTCTATACCGGCGAGATCCACAAGATGGGGGAGGTCCACGACGGCGCTGCCACCATGGACTGGATGGAGCAGGAGCAGGAGCGGGGGATCACCATCACCGCCACGGCAAATACCTGCCAATGGGGGGATCTGTGGATCAATCTCATCGATACCCCCGGTCACATCGATTTCACCATCGAGGTCGAACGCTCCCTGCGCGTTCTGGATGGCGCCGTCGCCATTTTCAGCGCCGTCGAAGGGGTGCAGCCCCAGAGCGAATCGGTCTGGCGCCAGGCGGACCGCTACCGTGTTCCGCGCATCTGCTTCATCAACAAGATGGACCGCATCGGGGCCGACCACGACGCCGTTCTCGCGCAGATGGAGGAGCGCCTCGCATCCCGCCCCGTCCTGTTGCAGCTTCCGGTCGGTCGGGAGCACGCGTTCGCCGCGGTGATCGACCTGATATCACAGCAGATGGTTTCCTTTTCAGAGGAAGACCAGGGGAGGACGGTCAGCCTCTGCGCGATCCCGGAAGATCGTCTCGAGGAGGCGGCGGCAGCCCGGGAGCGGATCGTCGAGGCGGCGGCCGATTTCGATGACGCGATTCTCGCCGACTATCTGGAGGGAAAAGCGATCGAGGCGCCTCGGCTCATCGCCGCCCTGAGAAAAGGGGTGATTGCCTGCCGCATCTTTCCAGTGCTGCTCGGCACCGCCCTGCGCAACAAAGGGATCCAGCCACTGCTCGACGCGGTGGGCCGCTTTCTCCCCTCCCCCCTCGATGCGCCGTCCGTCCCCGCCCATCGCCTGGGCGAGGACGATACGGTTGTCGATCTTCCCTGCGATCCGAACGGTCCTCTGTGCGCCCTGGCGTTCAAGGTCGTCTCCGACGAGGGGCGCAAGCTCACCTACATGCGCATCTACTCGGGCAGGCTCAAAGCGGGCGAGGCTCTGTGGAATTCGGCGCGGGGGGTGCAGGAACGCGCCGCCCGCCTCTTTCGGATGCACGCTCACCGCCGCGAGCGCCTGGAGGAAGCCGGGGCGGGGGATATTGTTGCCGCTGCGGGAATGAAGGATGTCCTGACAGGCGACACCCTTTGCGGGCACCAGGAGCGCTTCGTCCTGCAGGGGCTCTCGCTCCCCGAGCCGGTCGTCTCTCTGGCGGTCGAACCGCGAGGGGTGGAGGACCGGGAGAAGCTCCTTCCCGCGCTGCAGAAGCTCGAATGGGAGGACCCGACCTTCCATGTGCGTGAGGACGGCGAAACGGGACAGACAGTCCTTACAGGGATGGGGGAACTGCACCTTGAGATTCTCACCAACCGACTGGAGCGAGAGTTCGGCGTTCGGGTGCAGACCGGTCGCCCCCAGGTCGTTTATCGCGAGACGCTCCAGCGTGAGGTGACCCGTCGTGAAACGTTCCACCGGGAGGTGGAAGGGAAGGTCCACGGGGGCGAAGTTCTCCTGCGCCTGACCCCTCTGCCCCGCGGTGAAGGGCTGGAGCTCCGCACTTCACCTGCAGATCCGGAGCTTCCTCCCGAGCTTCTTCAGGCCGTCGGCACAACGCTGCAGCAGGGCTGCGCGGCCGGTCCGCTCCTGGGCTATGCGCTGACCGATCTGCGGGTCGAGCTTCTGGAGGCCCCCTTTGTCCCGGGCGTTACGACCGAGCAGGGGCTGCGCGCGGCGGCAGGGCGCGGCCTTTCGCTGGCCGCCCGTGACGCTTCTCCTTGTCTTCTCGAGCCGATCATGGCCCTTGAACTCCTTGTTCCCACAGAATATGCCGGCAAGGTCCTTGGAACGTTGCAGCAGAAGCGTGGGCGTATCGAGGGGATGCACAGCCGCGAAGACATCGAGGCGATCGTCGCCAAGGTTCCCCTCTCCGAGATGTTCGGCTACATGACCGAACTGCGAAGCGCCACCCGCGGCCGGGGGACGTACACCATGGAATTTTCCCATTTCGATCTGGCGCCGCAGGAGACGCTGCAGCGCTTCGGGGTTCTCTGACGCCGGGCCGAGGCGCCGGTTGGCACTCCACGGGGCGGGCGATATACTATGAAAACTACTCAGCGACTTTTTGGGAAGTTTCACGTAGGTTTACAACCCCTCCCAGAAGGAATTCATGCCCCCACTTGAGCCAAGAGGGGGTCAGGGGGAGTTGGATTAACGCTGAAACGTTACAAGAAGAGCTTGAAAGGGGAGGCCTCCCATGCAAAGAGACATGGAAGCGACATGGCTTCAGATCAAGGGGAAGGTCAGGGAGTTCTGGGGAGAGCTCACCGGCGACGACGTCGACTGGATCGCCGGTCGCCGCGATCAACTCATCGGCAAGCTCGAGGAGAAATACGGCATGAGCCGTGAAGAGGCCGAGAAGGAGGTCGATGAGTTCCTCGATCGGGTGATCTGATAGGGCAGGAGCCAGGAGCCAGAGGACAGAGGACAGAGGACAGAGGACAG
>JARFUG010000002.1:4571-12185 GCA_029289095.1 Desulfuromonadales bacterium | reverse complement strand
TCTGATAGGGCAGGAGCCAGGAGCCAGAGGACAGAGGACAGAGGACAGAGGACAGCGAAGCGGCCGATCCAGGGGATCGGCCGCTTCGCTTTGTCTCAGATTTTTATTTTGTCCGCCTGGAAGTTCTGGGTCGCCAGGTAGTCTTCGACCGTTTCGGCGCGGCGGATGAGTTCGACGGAGCCGTCGGTGCGCAGCATCAGCTCCTTGGGGCGAAGCCGCCCGTTGTACTGGAATCCCATGGCGTGGCCGTGAGCGCCGGTGTCGTGCATGACGACCAGGTCCCCCTCCGCGATGGGGGGGAGTTCGCGTTGTACGGCGAACTTGTCGTTGTTCTCGCACAGTGAGCCGACAACGTCATAGACCTCGCTCTTGGGAAGGTTCTCCTTGTTGGGGACGCTGATGTGGTGATACGCGCCGTACAGGGCCGGACGCATCAGCGACGACATGCAGGCATCGACCCCGATGTACTTGCGGTAGATGTCCTTGTGGTTGATCGCCGTCGTTACCAGAGCGCCGTGGGGGCCGGTGATGAAGCGGCCGCTCTCCATGTACATTTTCGGGGCGTAGCCGTTTTTGGCCTTGAAGCTGTTGAACAGGGCGGTGATCTCCCGCGCCATGGAGGTCAGATCGAGGCCTTTGTCCTCCGGGCGGTAGGGAATGCCGAGCCCGCCGCCGATGTTGACGAATTCGAAGCGGATGTCGAGCTCCCTGCCGATCATTTCCACCAGCTCCAGAAGCATCACAGCCGTCTGCACGATGTAGGTGTAATCGCGCTCGTTGGAGGCGACCATGGTGTGCAGTCCGAAACGCTTTGCGCCGCGGGCCATCGCCTGACGATAGGCGTCGACGATCTGGTCGTGGGAGACGCCGTACTTGGCCTCTTCCGGATGGCCGATGATCACGTTGCCGGTGCGGCGCGGCCCAGGGTTGTAGCGGAAGCAGATCATTTCGGGAAACTTGGGGACCTTCGGGATCAGCGAAATGTCATCCAGGTTGAGGATGCACCCGCCCTCGGCCGCTGCGGCCTCGAATTCTTCGGGGGCGGTGTTGTTGGAGGTGAACATGATGTCGTCGCCCCGACCGCCGACCTGTCGGCTCATGATCAACTCGGGGATGGAGCTGCAGTCGAAGCCGAAGCCGAGATCGCGGCACAGCTCGAGAATGCGCAGGTTGGGGAGCGCCTTGACGGCGAAGTATTCCCGGAAACCGTCGATCCCGGAGAAGGCCTTTTTGAGGGTCTCGCCGGTCTCGCGGATCCCCGCTTCGTCGTAGATGTGAAAGGGGGTGCCGTAGTGGCTGGCGATCTTCTCCAGGTTGGGAAAGAGGCGCTGCTGGAACGATTCGGACATGGGCATGGCTGTAAACCTCCTAAAGTAAGCCCTTGCGGGCGAGATCGGTCGTTTCGAAGGGCCAAATGCTATTCGGAAATCAGAGCCGTGTCAAGAAGCGCTCGATTTTCGGTACTGGCGCAGCATTTTCTCGACCTCCTTGCGTTCGCGGGCCCGAAATGGGCCGGTGACCGCGAGCCTCATCGCGTCCGCGGTGAACAGAGCGGCGGCGGTCTCCAGGAGCTCGCCGGGCGAGATGGCGGCCACCTCGCGGCGATCCTGGGAGACGGTGCGCACAACTCCGACCAACTCGCCCCACCCGTAGCGGGTCGCCAGGTCGTCGGTGTGGTCGCGGCTGAAGTCCAGGTCAAAGAGAAATGTTCGCACCACCCGTGCCAGTTCCTCCTCCCCCACGGGGTCGCGGCACAACTCCTCGAACAGGGCGAGGAGTTCCCGTATCGCCGTCTTCAGACTATCGGGGACGACCGAGAACTCGACGCTCAAACAGCCGCTGTCGTCGAAGAGGGCGAGATGCGCCTCGATACCGTAGACGAGACCGAGTTCCTCGCGCAGACGCTGCATCAGCCGCGATGTTCCGCCGGCACACAGGATTCGCCGAAGAACGCGTAACACAGAGGCCCGCGGATCGCGACGCCCGGGGAGGCGAAAGACGAGCTGAACGGATATCTGGGAGGCCGAGTCGCGCACCCAGACCGATCGGGGAGAGCGCTGGGAGCAGGGAGGGGCGGGAAGCGCAGGAGGCGCTACGCCGCCGCTCCATGCGCCGAACTCGGCATTGATCGCCTCGAGCGCCTCGTCGTGCCGAACGCGTCCCGCCAGGGCGATGACGCAGTTTGAAGGAGAATAGAAGGCGCTGTGATGGGCGAGCAGTTGTTCGAGCCCGATGGCGCAGATCGTCTCCCGGGTCCCGATGGTGGGGGAGCCGAGTGGGTGGCCGGGCCACAGGAGAGCTCCGGTGAGATTGTCGAGGTTGATGTCGTCACCCTTTTCGTTCAGATCCTCCAGCGCCTCCTCGAGGATGATTTTTCTCTCGGTTTCAACGTCCCTCAGCAGGGGGCGAAGGAGCATGGAGGCGAACAGGGCCGCCCCGTCGCGCACATGGTCGGGATGGAAACGGGCGTGGTAGACCGTCGTCTCCGAGTCGGTGGAGGCGTTGACAGCGCCTCCGATGCGCTCGAAAGCTTCCTCGAGAAGGCGGCTGGTGGGAAATTCGGCCGTCCCCCGAAAAAGCATGTGCTCGAGAAAGTGGGAGATCCCGGATAGTCCCGCCGGTTCGTGTCGGCCGCCTACTCCGATATAGCACATCATCTCGACGCTGTGCAGGTGAGGCATCTCGACGGTGACGACTCGCAGTCCGTTGGGGAGGGTCTCCTTGATGTATTCGCTTTGATTCATAAAGAGGTGCAAAGTTCCTGCAACGAGAAAGAGGGGGACGCCCTCCTGGGATCAGATGTCCGAGATGTCGGACTTCTTGTCAGGCGGTCCCGAGTAGAGAATGTCGCGTCCGCCCCGGCGGCGCCGCCCGATATGGATGAGGACGCCGCCATGAACGATGAACAGGACCATGGCCAGAAGAGTGATCCATCCGGGGATCGCTCCAAGGTTCGCCTGTTCAAGGTACTGCTGCCACGAAGTGGCGGTCTGCGGATGTATCTTGATCTTTACGAGCCAACCGAGCAGAAGGATCGCGAAGAGATAGATGTAGTTGGCATAGAACCGGCGACTCAGCGCATAGATAAAATCCATTTTGTACTGAGGGTAGCGCAGATCCGAGGCGAGTTCAGCCACCCAGTACGAATCTTCGGCCAGATCGACTTTGCCCGTAAGAACGCCGTAGATGAAATTCTGGTGCATCAGGCGCACCCGGTATTCGTAGGCGTCGTAGAAACGGTATCGCCGCGCCTCGACGAACAGCAGGATGTAGACGAGCGCCAGGGCGAAAAGAAAGAGGCTGTGATGGATTTCCGGGTGCGCGAAGGCGAAGCCGAGAAATGCGGCGGAGGCTCCGACCGCCCAGTTCGTCGTCAGGTCGAGACGTTCTCGCCAAGCAAGCGAGCGTGTCACCTCGGCACGATAATAGTGCGCCAGCGCGGTGATCGATTCGCCGCGGCTCAGTTTCTGCTCGGGTTTGAGGGGGTCGACCATGGCGCCCTCGCGAAAGTGCAGTGAAATACTACAAGATTAACGCAAAGGGGCGCTGTTGGAAACCACCGGAAGTTGGGCCGCGTCGGATCAGACCGATCGGTCCGATCTGAAAAGATCCGACGGATCGGATGCGGCCTCACACCGAATCTTGATGGTGGGCGATGCCGGCTCAACGTGTTTTGGTTTTTACGTCGCGTCGTTGCGTCGTTGCGTCGTCGCGTCGTCGCGTGAGACCGGTTTTGCCTATCCCCGGAGCAGACGCGCCGCTTCGCGGGCGTGATACGTGATGATGAGGTCGGCGCCGGCGCGCTTCATTCCGACGAGGGTCTCCATCATCACCCGGTCGTGGTCGATCCAGCCCGCCTGGGATGCGGCCTTGATCATGGAGTATTCGCCCGAGACGTTGTAGGCGACCAGGGGAAGGTCGTAGCGCTCCTTGAGATCGCGCAGGATGTCAAGATAGGCCAGGGCGGGTTTCACCATGAGGAAGTCGGCGCACTCCTGCACGTCGAGAGCCGCCTCGCGGAAGGCTTCTCGGCGGTTGGCCGGGTCCATCTGGTAGGAGCGGCGGTCGCCGAACTGCGGCGTCGAGTCGGCGGCGTCTCGAAACGGTCCGTAATAGGCGCTGGCGTACTTGACCGCGTAGCTCATCACCGGAATGTGGGAGAAGCCGTTGGCATCGAGGATCTCGCGGATGGCGGCCACCCGCCCGTCCATCATGTCGCTGGGAGCGACGATGTCGGCTCCGGCCCGGGCATGGGAGAGCGCCTCGGCGGCAAGAAGGCGCAGCGTCTCGTCATTGTCGACGTCGCCGTCCCTGATCACGCCGCAGTGGCCGTGATCGGTGTACTCGCACAGGCACACGTCGGTGATGACCGTCAGGTCGGGGAGTTCCTTCTTGATCGCCCGGATCGTCTCCTGGATGATCCCCGTTTCACTGTAGGCGTCCTGACCCATGGGATCCTTGGTCTCGGGGAGCCCGAAGAGGATGACGGCGGGAATTCCTTCGGCCCGAACTTCCCGGCACTCCTGGACGATGTGCTCGATCGACTGCTGATAGATCCCCGGCATGGAGGGGATCTCCTTGCGCACCCCTTTTCCGAAAGCGCTGAAAAGGGGGTAGATCAAATCCTCGACCCGCAGATGGGTTTCACGGACCATGCGGCGAATGTTCTCGTTGCGGCGCAGGCGACGGGCGCGGTATTCGGGAAAGTACATGGGAGTCTCCGTTTGAATATGAGTTTCGTCAAAAGCAAATTACCGCGGAGGACGCGGAGTGCGCGGAGAAAAGCGAATTGACTTACGGGATTCCTGCGCGGTCTCTGCGAACTCCGCGGCAGAATCGATTCCAAGTATCACATCTCAGCAGTTCGCCCCGGACCCCTATGGTGGTCGATGATCTCGAGCGCCCGGGTCTGCCAACTGAGGACGGCGGTCTTTCGAACCATCTTTCGGTGAAGATCGGGATGCACCTCGCTGATGACCTTGTCGGCGAAGTCGCCGAGAAAGCGGGCCTTGAGTTCGGCCCGCGCCCGGTCCACCCCCACCTCGCGGTACGGGGAAGACGCCAGGACAAAAAATCCGTCGTCGCGAACGCGTCCTTCCGCCATGTTCGATTGGATAATTCCGGCCGCCTTGGCGATGGGGCCGCTCAGGTCCGGGCTGTAGGGGCCGACGATAAGGGCGACATTGGGGATGTGCAGGAAATCGAAACCGCGCCCGATGCACAGCATCCATTCCTGGTGATCGATATTGAGATCGCGCTGGGAGAGACGCGTCTCGGCGATATGCCGCAGGTTGCCCGATGCCAGGGGGAGAAGGTCGTGGACGATCTTGATCGGCATGTCGGGGCAGAGGGTGCGTATGGCGGTGAAGAGTTCCTCCTCGCCGATCTCCCCGAGGGCGGCCATCTCCAGAGTTTTCCCCCCCTCGCCGTGGAAGATGAGAGCATCCTCGTCCGTCTCGAAGCCGCACACCATCGGATAGACGCTCTGATGGGCGGAGCCGTAGATGCGCTCGAGTTGGCGCTTGATCTCGAAGGTGTGGCGCAGCGCGGCGTCGCGATCGCAGTTGAAGCCGGCGCAGCCGCGCTCCCTGCTTCCTTTCGAGAAGTGATAGGTGATGAAGATGAGGACTTTTTTCCCCGCGCAGATCGCTTCGTTGACCGCGTCGTAGACGACTTCCCCGAGGTGAGGCCACCCCAGGTCGAAGATCCCTCCGAGATTGCGGATCGGAAGGATCATCCCGAGGGGGGTCTGCGTGACGCAGGGCAGATGAATGCGGCCGTCCATGCACTTGAGGACGATGACCGAGGTCGGGTGCCGGGCCATGTAGAGCTTGCGCGCCAGTTGGGCGTCGGGGGTGCAGTAGAGTTGCGAATGGTGGCGGCTGACGTCGAGAATCCACTCGATACGTTCAGCGATCGTTCTGCTGCCGTTGGTTCCTGTCATGGCGGTGAACTTTCCTCGCTGTGGTCGATCATTCGATCTCCCCCACAGTGCCGCAGAAGGCGACGATCGCCTCGGTGAGGGCCTCCAGGGTGTAGGCTTGCGGTTCGATATCGACTCTGAGGCCGAGGTGGCGACAGCTCTTCGAAGTGATCGGCCCGATGGAGGCGACGACGACCTTTTCGAGAAGCGCGGGGAGGCGACCCCGCCCGACGATGGCGGCGAGGTTCTCGACGGTCGAAGAGGAGGTGAATGTGACGATGTCGATGTCGCCTCCTGCGAGTTCCTCCAAGACCCCCTTGGGGAGGGAAGAGGGGATGATGTTACGGTAGAGCGTGGGGGCGAGAACAATGGCGCCTCTGGCCGAAAGGGCGTCCGGGATAACGTCGCGGGCACGGTCGGCCCTCGGCAGAAGGACCCTACGTCCGGTCATCTCGATCCGGCCGAAGGCTTCGACGACCCCTTCGGCCTTGTAGTCGTCCGGGACGAGGTCGGGTCGAATGCCATGGCGATGAAGCGCCGCGGCCGTCTTCGGACCGACGGCGCAGATGTGGCTGCGCCCCAGGGCGCGAGCGTCGCATCCCAGATCGCCGAGGCGCTCGAAGAAATAACGCACCGCATTGACCGAGGTGAAGATCGTCCAGTCGATCTCGCCCAAACGGGCGATCGCCTCGTCGAGGGGACGCCAGTCCAGCGGAGGGGCCATTTCGATGGTGGGGCACTCGACCGTGCGGGCCCCTTGCGCTTCGAGAAGCGCGCTGAACTCTCCCGCCTGGTCGGCAGCCCGGGTCACCAGGATGCTTTTGCCGAAAAGTGGACGGCGGTCGAACCATCGCAGTTGAGGGCGCAACGAGACGACCTCTCCGACGACGATGACGGCGGGTGGCTTGAAATGAGCCTTTCTCACCTCGTCGACGACCGTTTCGAGGGTCGCCGTCAGCGTCTGTTGCCGCGGGGTGCTTGCCCAGCGCACCAGTGCGATGGGGGTTTTTGGAGAGCGGCCGCGGGAGATGAGCTCCTGAACAATGGTGGGGAGATTCGTTACTCCCATGTAGAAAACGAGGGTGCCGATACCCGCCAGGGCATCCCAGTCGTGCCCTGAGGTCGCCTTGGCAGGATGCTCATGCCCGGTGGCGAGCGCCAGGGAGGTGGTGTAGTCGCGATGAGTCAGGGGGATTCCGGCGAAGGCGGCGGCCGCGAAGGCCGCCGTCACGCCTGGGACGATTTCGAAGGGGATTCCGGCTTGGTGGAGGCACAAGGCCTCTTCGCCCCCCCTTCCGAAGATGAAGGGATCCCCTCCCTTGAGGCGAGCGACGATTCTCCCTCGCCCCGCATGCTCCAGGAGCAGCGAATTGATCTGCTCCTGTGGGGTGTGGTGTCGCCCAGCCGCCTTGCCGACGTAGATATGCTCGGCTTCAGGGGCTTCGGAAAGCAGTTGAGGATTGGCCAGATAATCGTAGATCACCACCTCGGCTCTGCGAAGAAGCTCGAGCCCCCGGACGGTGATCAGCCCCCGGTCTCCCGGGCCGGCGCCGATCAGATAGACAATCCCCTTACTGGACATTCAAACCCCAAAAAGAAACACTTTTTGCTCCAGGCTCCAGGCTCCAGGCTCCAGGCTCCAGGCTCCAGGCTCCAGGCCTAAACCTCTTCCTTCTTCACGTTGAAGGTCT
>JARFUG010000002.1:1713-4471 GCA_029289095.1 Desulfuromonadales bacterium | reverse complement strand
GCTCCAGGCTCCAGGCTCCAGGCCTAAACCTCTTCCTTCTTCACGTTGAAGGTCTCGTGGTTGTAGACCTCGTTGAGGATCTTTCCGGCGCCCTGGATCAGCAGATCGTCGGCCAGCGAGATGCCGGTCTTCTCGGCATCCTCCACGCCGGATGTGGCAGTCTTCTTGAGAAACTGCCGGCCGTCGACGCTGGAGACGAGCCCGGTGAGAGTCAGGCGATCGCCGGTAACTTTGCCGAAGGCGGCGATGGGAACCTGGCATCCCCCTTCGAGGCGGCGCAGAAGAGCGCGCTCGGCCTTGACGGCCCAGGCCGTCTCGTCGTGGTTAAAAAAGTCGATCAGGGCGTTGGTCTCATCGTCGTCGATGCGGCTCTCCAGCCCCAGCGCCCCCTGGCCGATGGCGGGCAGGGAAATATCGGTGGAGAGGTATTCGCTCACCATGGAGCCGAACCCGAGGCGGTTCATCCCTGCGGCGGCCAGCACCACGGCATCGAGATCCTCATCGGTCAGTTTGCGGATGCGGGTCTCGACGTTGCCGCGGATGTCGATCATCCTGAAGTCGGGGCGCAGATGCAGAAGTTGAGCCTTGCGGCGCAGGGATGAGGTGCCTATGCGCGCTCCCTGCGGCAGGTCGGCAAAACTGGAGAATCCCGGCTTCAGAACGAGGATATCCCTGGGGTCTTCGCGCTCGGTGATGCAGCGCAAGGCGAGCCCCTCCGGAAAGAAGGTTGGAACGTCCTTCATCGAATGGACCGCGATGTCGGCTTCGCCGCGCAGCATCGCCTCCTCGATCTCCTTGACGAAAAGCCCCTTGCCGCCGACCATGGCGAGGGGAACGTCGAGGATCTTGTCGCCGGTGGTCTTGATGATGTTGAGTTCGACGGCGAGGCCGGGATGGCGCTTCTCCAGTTCGGACTTGACCCAGTTCGCCTGCCAAAGGGCGAGCTGGCTCCCCCTCGTCCCTATGACCAATCTCTTTTTCGGCATTCTAATCTCCATTCATGGATCGTGAGGCGTAAGGAGTGAGGCGTGAGGAGTTGATTTCTTCCATAGTTACGCCCTACTGAAAAAGCAGCCGCACCGATCAAATTCGGCGCGGCAGAAACGAATCACCGTCTGGGTTGGTGAAGTGCGTCCGAGGGGATGTCGTCGGCCTCGAGGCTCTCGAGTTCACCCGCGGAGGCAGGGGGCTCCAGTCCGAACAGCGCCCGCACCGCGTCGACGTAGGCGTCGCCGGCGGCTTCGTTCTGCACCTGCTTGAGGACCGTTATGGGATTGTGCAGGACCTTGTTGATGATGGCGGCCGACATCGCCTCGATCGCCTTGCGCTCACGCGCACCGAGATCCTTCATGGATGCGAAGGTCTTCTCCAGTTCGCCTTTGCGAATCTCTTCGAGGCGCCGACGCAGGGAGACGATGGTGGGGACGACGTCCAGGGTCGAGAGCCAGCGGTGGAACTGGACGATTTCGGTATCGACGATCGCCTCGGCTTTTTTCGCCTCCTTGTGGCGCTCTTTGAGGTTCGCCTGAACGACCTCCTGCAGGTCGTCGACATCGTAGAGGTAGACGTTGGAGACGTCGTTGACGCGCGGATCGATGTCGCGCGGCACGGCGATGTCGATGAAGAACATCGGCTTGTTCTTGCGCTGGCGTATGACCTCCTCCACCTTCTTGGCGCCCAGTATGAAATTGGGAGCGCCCGTCGAGGTCAGGACAATGTCGACCTGGTGCAGGTGAGAAGGGAAATCTTCGAATTCGAGAGCCCGGCCGCGGAACTCCTCGGCGAGCTTCACCGCACGCTCGAAGGTGCGGTTGGTCACCATGACCGAGGAGACGCCGTTGTTGACGAAGTGGCGCGCCGCCAGTTCGCACATCTCCCCGGCTCCGATGAGCAGGACGGTCTTGCCTTCGAGGGAGCCGAAGATCTTGCGGGCCAGCTCCACGGCGGCGAACGAGACCGAGACGGCATTGGAGGCGATCTGCGTTTCGGTGCGCACCCGTTTGGCCACCGAGAAGGCCTTGTGGAGAAAGCGGTTGAGGATCAGGCCGACCGTCTTGAATTCGGTGGCATAGCCGTAGGAGGTCTTGATCTGTCCGAGGATCTGCGGCTCTCCGATCACCATCGAGTCGAGACTGGCGGCAACACGAAAGACGTGGCGGATCGCTTCTTCCCCTTCGTATTCGTAGAGGTGGGCATCGATTTCGTCCTGGGGCAGGCCGTGGAAGGAGGCGAGAAAACGACGCAACTGCACTTTGCACAGCGCCTCGTCGCGGCTCGTCGCATAGAGCTCGACGCGGTTGCATGTGGAGACAATCATCGCCTCTATCACCGAGGGCAGGGCGGAGATTTCCCTCAGAGGCTTCTCCATCGCCGTGGGAGAAAAGGCGACGCGTTCGCGAATTTCAACGGGGGCTGTTTTATGGCTCAGACCCACCACGATAATGTTCATACGGTCGACCCGTTCGGCGCCTCAGCGCCCCTGTAGTGATTCGAAGGTGTGTTCCCCGCTGAGAAGGAGGTTGACTCCCAGGAACGTGAAGAGCAGGCAGGCAAAGCCGATGATGGCGAAGATCGCTGCCCGGCGCCCGCGCCAGCCGACGGTGAGCCGGCCGTGAAGCAGGGCGGCATAGAGAAACCAGGTGATCAGAGCCCAGGTCTCCTTCGGGTCCCAGCGCCAGTATCCCCCCCACGCCGAGTTCGCCCAGACGGCTCCGGAGACGATCCCCATCGTCATGAGGGGAAAGCCGATCGTCAGGCA
>JARFUG010000002.1:0-1613 GCA_029289095.1 Desulfuromonadales bacterium | reverse complement strand
CATCAGCGCCAGGGCAAGAGGAGAGACGAAGGCTCCCAGAACGGTCAGGCGATAGCGCAGGTCGAAGAGGATATAGATGCCGATGATCGACCATGCGAAAAAAGAGAGCGATTCGTGGAGGTTCGAAACGGGCGTATGCCCCACCTCCAGGTAGCGCACGGCCAGGGTGAGGCAGTGAAGGGCGAACCCTCCCCAGAGCACCCAGCGCGCGTAGTGTTCGGTGCGGATATTGCGGGAGATGACGTCGATGAGAAAAAGGATGGTGACGGCGAAATAGACCAGCAGGGTGATGTTGAAAAAGATCGAGTTGATCATCTCTTCCCCTTCGATACGGAAACGTCCAATTTCGCCAGAGAACAATTCTCGCCCGCGATCTGCGCGAGAAGACGGTCGATGCCGTCTTCATCCCCCCGGGAGACCAGTTCGAGAAGACCGCCATTCAGAAGACGGTGCAAAACCTGCGAATTATAGGCGGTATTGCTCGAAGGTGTCAAACTCTTTTGCCGCAGGGCGGAGGCGATGTCGAGAACGAATTGCCATTCATCCCCAAGCTGTTCCGCGATGCGGTCACGCACAAGAGCCGCCAGGGCGGGGCTCCTTCCGCCGGTTCCGACGGAAACGACGAGGTCTCCGCGACGATGCACGGCGGGCAGAATGAAGTCCCCTTCGTCGGGACGATCGGCGATATTGACCAGAATGCCTCGCGTGCGGGCCTCGCGGGCGATCGCGGCATTCACCTCGCGCTCTGCCGTGGCGGCGAATGCGAGAAAGACGCCGTCGAGGTCGGAGGGGACAAAAGGACGCGCCACGATCTCAACGTCTTCAAGCCCGCTTCTCTCGGCCATGATAGGAGAGACGAGACGCACGCGCGCCCCGGCATCGCGAAGCGCCCTGGCCTTTCGGATGCCGACGGCGCCTCCGCCGGCCACGAGGCACAGGCGCCCCTGCAGGCGTAGAAACAGGGGGAGCTCACCCACGGTCAGATGCCGAAGAGTTCGGACTCGACCAGTTCGCACAGGAGTTGGCCGAAAAAGAGGGAGGCTTCTGCGATGCGCGGGGGGGTCTCCGGCTCGAGGTGAAAGGTGAAGTCGGGGGTCTCCTCGTACTCCTCCTGGGACTTCGGCGCCAGGCTGGCCGTCAGGCAGTCGAGCTTTCTTGCAGCGGCAAGCGCCTCCCTTACGCCTGCGTCGCGCTGACCGTCGCTCAGGGCCAGCAGGATGTCTCCGCCGGAGGTCACCGTGCGCAGTTGCCGCACGAAGAACTGGTCGGTCTGCCCGTCACGGGCCAGGGATGCGGCCAGGGAAAGATCGTGGCACAGAGAGAGTGCAGGAAGCAGAGGACGCTCCATCGTAAGGCGGTGCAGAAAACGGCTGGCGACGAGGTCCGCCACCCCAGAGAGGGGACCGCTGGCGATGAGAAGAAGTCGTCCACCTTGGTTGAAGGTCTCCACCAGGCGTTTCGCGAAGCAGACGAGTTCCTCGGATTGGCGGTTCAAGGCTTCGGCCGAGGTGCAAAGCTCTCGAACCGAGCGGGCGACACGTTCAGGCGACATCGATCGATTTCCTTATGGGCGGTCGATAAATAGGCGAAAAATCATAGGGTGCCGAAGCGTC
>JARFUG010000038.1:10751-30294 GCA_029289095.1 Desulfuromonadales bacterium | reverse complement strand
GGGTCGGCCGGGGGACGCACCCCCTGCCCGGTGACCCGAACCCTCTCCCGCTCGTTCCCGTCGTAGTAGATATCGATCCAATTGGAATACTGTCTCTCGGCCGTCGGATAGAATCCGACGACGAATCGACACGACTCCCTGCGGCTAAGGCGCCGATCAGTGCACTCGTCGGCGACGATGAAAAATGTTCCGTCTCGCTCGTCTCTCGGCCGGACCTCGTCGATGGCCACCCGGTCGTCATCGTCGTTGAAGACGAAGACCTCGGCCTCTGCGACCGTGTTCATCGGCGTCCGACCGAACTCCACCCTCGAAGGTTCGACCGATATGTCGCCCCAGGCCGGAAAAGCGCACTGAACCAGCAGCGTCAGCGTAAATATCCAGATCGCGCGAATCATCGCAAGCCCTCCCAGATTTATTAAGATTCATTTAATTTAAATCGAGGCGTTGTCAAGACGGGAATTATTATCGCCTGATGTTGGCAGGGAACTTCTTTGGGTTACTCTCTTGAGGAAGGGAGGATAAATGGTTTGGATCGACGGTTCACAGGGGGAAGGAGGGGGGCAGATCGTGCGCAGCGCGCTCACGATGGCGATCGTGACGGGCCGACCGATTCGCATCGACAACATCCGGGCCGGTCGTGAACGCCCCGGTCTGCGCCCCCAGCATCTCATGGGGGCCGAGGCGGCGGCCGCCATCTGCGGCGGCCGTCTCGAAGGAGCGCGACCGGGGTCGCAATCGCTCGTATTTCACCCGGGGAAGGTGCGCGCAGGAGACTATCGTTTCGACATCGGAACTGCCGGAGCCACCACCCTCGTTCTGCAGACGATTCTTCTCCCCCTGCTGCTCGCCGACGCACCGTCCCATGTGACCCTCAGCGGCGGAACGCACGTCCCCTGGAGCCCATCGTTCCATTATCTGGAACGTCAGTGGATCCCGTGGATACGGCAGATGGGGGCGAAGGTGCACCTGAAAATGCAGCAGCCCGGATTCTATCCCCGTGGTGGGGGCGTCCTCGAGGCTTTCATCTCTCCACCGCCCCGGCTCGAGCCTCTCCACCTGACCGAACGCGGCGCGCTGCTGGAAATTCGTCTTCTTTCGCTGGCGGCAGATCTACCCAGGAGCATTGCCGATCGCCAGAGCGGCGCTGCAGAGGCGGCCCTTGCCTGCTGCAAGGCGCCTGTCAGGATAGAAACGCTTTGCCTTCCTTCTCTCTGCAAGGGAACGATGCTGCTGGTCGAAGGGGTCTTCGAATCGGCGCACTGCTCCTACTTTTCTCTGGGAGAGCGTGGAAAACCCGCAGAGAGGGTCGGCGCCGAGGCGGCTGAAGCGTTCCTGAGATTTCTCGACAGCGGCGCCGTCGTTGACGAACACGGCGCCGACCAACTCATCCTCCCCCTGGCTCTGGCGCGTGGAGACTCAGTCTTCCGAACCTGCGCCGTAACAGCGCACCTGGAGACCAATATCCGCGTCCTTCATCATTTTCATCCCGACAGCGTCCGTGTCCAGCGTTCAAATGGCGGAGCCGGGACCATCTTCGTACGGGGCAAGCGCTGGAATGAAAGCGGCAATCCGGAACTCCAGAACCGATCACACACAGACGAAGGAGAAGCGAATGCCTGAGATACTCATACGTTGCCCGATTACCGGACGAGACGTTCATACGGGAATCGCACTTGCAGCCGACGTCTTTCTCCATACGGAATTCGAGACGCACCCGGTGGCATGTCCTTACTGCGGCGCGAGACATTCCTGGAGCAAAAAAGACGCCTACATGCAGTTTCCCCCTGAAAGGACCCCTTCGGCCAGCCGGAAGGAACCGCATTGAGGGTGTGCGTTTTCTTGACAAGACCAGTGGCGATGATAATCAAAACATCAGAGCCCTCAAGTACAGGAGCACAGGATGAGACGCGAACCGCCGGACATGGATCGGCCGACGGAGGATGAGCGGATCCGCTCTCTGAGCGAAGAGATGAGCTCCGATGAGCTCGAGGAAGAGATAACCCGGATCCGGGGCGCGATGGATGAGACCCTGACAGCCATCGAGCGGAAACTCGACTCCAGAGAACTTCTGAATCAGCTCTACGACTACTTCGCTTCAGGTCCGGGAGAATTCGGATCGAACCTCGCCAGGATCCTGAAAGAGAATCCCGTTCCGGTCGTCCTGGTCGCTCTGGGGCTGGCGTGGCTTGGTTTATCCGGTTTGCAGCAAAAAAGCCGCGAAACCGAGAGGATCTATCTCGAAGCCTATGAGAAGTACGCGCGCAAGCGGAAAAGGCGTCAATCACTGAAAAACCTCTCCCACGCCGTATCGCACTTTCGGGGCAATCTCAGGCGCACCCGCAAGGAGATGACGGCAGCGGTTCAACCTGAGCGCAGGCACTCCAGGAGACGGCACAGGTCGACCCGCCGGCGGGAACTCGCGGACAATCTTCGCACTCCGCTGATGAGTTCTCTCGGAGCCGCCCTCGGTGCGGCGATCGGTGCTTTTCCGAATCGCCGCTGAGAGATTCGCCCCAAAAAAGACCCCGACAGCCTCAGGCCCTCGGGGTCTTTTTCGCTCATTCTTCAAACCGCGTCCGGCTACCGGTCCACGTCGCGACCGAACTGATGGAACTCGTCGATATTGCTGAATTCGCGCCAGGCGAGATATTCATTCGGCGCATTGACGAAGCTGTAGATGTTGTCGAGGATATTGAAATGCTTCTGCTCCTCGGCGGCAATGCGCAGCAGAATTTCCTTCACGGAAGGCTCGGTTTCCTTTGCGGCCGCCTCTTCATACAGGTCGACACTGTCGGTCTCCAGCTTCATTGCATAGAGATATCCTTCCAGGTCGCCCTCAAGAGAGGGAGCAGAACTCTTGCCCGAAACCAGATCCTCAAAAATATTGCGGGCATCCTCCAGCACGGTGGTGTCGGTCATGCCGGGCGATGTCTCCTCCTTGAGCGCCTGGAAGATTTCGTAATGCTTCTGTTCGTCGGCGGCAAGACGGGAGAAGATCGTCCTTAACCCGGGATTTCTGCTCTTTTCGGCCAACTGTTCGTAGAAGCTTTTCCCGTCCTTTTCCATCTTCATGGCAAAATCAAATACGTCCATCGTCCCTCCTTCCTTGTGCTGACTGGGAGTCCTTCATGATGGGGAACCGAGTATGCCATTTACTTTATCGGGGAACCTCCTGGTGTCAAGCTCCGTATCATCGCGCCGCCAGGAGCTTTTGGCGGCGCTCCCGTATCGCTGCGGCATGTCTTTCTTCCTCGGCGGTCAGCCAGGAAAAGGCCTCCTTCCCCTCAGGGGAACGCGCCCGGGAGGCGGCGTGGCGGAAAAAATCAGCAAAACGCTCCTCGGCTTCGATGGCGAGATCGAGTGTCTTCAGATCGGGATCGTCGCCGGCAAGAACCTCTTCAAGGCGTTCGGCCGAGGGAAAGATCTCCTTGTCCCGAAACCTTTGAAGATAAGGAAGGAAGGCGTCTTCATCATCCCAGAAAGCCGAATCCCGGTATTTGGGGACGAGTTCCTCCAGCGTCCTGAGATGGGCGACTTCGTCCTGCGCAAGCCAGGTGAAGATCTCGCGGATCAACTCGCTGCGTGCCTTCATCGCCATGACGCTGTAGAAGCGATGCCCGTTCTTTTCCACCTCCATTGCGGCGCGAATCACTTCAAAGCCGCTGAAATGGTCTACTGCGTTCATTTCCATCGTCTCCTTTTTTTCACAGACAAGCAGGGGCAGGCGCGTGGGCCTGCCCCTGCAAGTTGAATGCACCTTGCAAATTGTTAACGGAAGAGCCCCCGGATGGCATCCTCGACGGGGCTTCGCCTCGGCTCTTCGGCCGGCGCTTCCCCTTGCGGAGGCGCCTGCTTTTCCTGACGCGGCAGCAGCCGCTCCAGTCCCCGTTCGAGTTGCTGGCGCAGTTCCTGATCGGCCCTCTCCCTGAGTTGTCTCTGGATGCCGGTCGTGTCGATGGTGAAGCGGGGCTCCGAAGCTGTTCCCGCCACCCTGATCGGCACGCTTCCCCACCCCTGATCGTCCTTCAGAAACTGCGTCACAGTCCCCCGGGCTCCGAGCTTCTGGAGCAGATCAGGGGAGAAGCGTGGATTGAGAGAAAGATCGAGGGCGAAATTCTCCAGTCCGACGGTCCCCGTGGGGTTCAGGCGAACGGCGCTGCCGTCGATGGCGCTGTCAACCAGAAGATTGCCGTCCCGGGCGGTGAAACTCCCTCTGGCTTCGCTGAAACGAAGGACGCGCAGTTCCTCCAGGTTGAGAAAGTCAGCCAGATCACGCACCAGCCCGTCGCCGGTCAGCCGTCCGTCGCGGATCGAAACAGATCCTCCACCGGTGAGAGTTCTCCGGATCTGAGCCGTTTCGATCCCCCTCCCCTCGAGTTGCGTCTGCAGATTCATGGTGCCGAAGACCGTTCCGGCGGCGCCGGGAAGAAAGGCGCTCACCAGCGGGTCGGCCTGCAGCCCCCGCAATTCGATGGCCGCCCGGAAGGGAGGCTGCGGATTGCCGAGATCGAGTCGCGCGTTGCCCTGAAAGGAACCGCCGACGGTCTTTCCGGTGAGCTGCTGCACCGTCAGGACGTTATTCTCGAGCCGATAGGTCAGGAGAAAGTCGTCCACCGTCAGCCCCTTGTAGACGGTCTGTCCCACGCGCACCGAGCCCTGTGCGCGCAGCGGCAGATCGAGAGGCTCAAAAGGTTCTGCGACCGGCTCTTCAGCCGCAACGGCCGGCGCGGCAGCCGTCTGGAGGAGGGGATCGAGGGCGAAGCGCTCGGCGGCGATGTCGCTTCTTACCTCGATGATGTCGCCGAACAGGTTGTTCACCTGCAGGTCGATGGTGGCGCTGTCACGGCCGATCTGCATCACCAGGTTTTCCGAGCGCACCGTCCCGGGGCCGAGGCGCAGCAGGCCGTTGAGAACGGGACGGGTCTCTCCGACAGCGGCCGAGAGCTGGTTCAGCCGGACCTCGCCTCCCTGGAGGAGTTGTTCGACCTCGGCCGCAGGGCCTCGCAGCTCTGCCCGTGCGCTGATTCTTCCTGAGGGTGCGAGGTCGTCGAGGGGAGGAACAAGGCCGGGCGGCATCGCTGCGAGCGCTTCTCTCACCGCGATCTCGGGAACGTTCAGCCGCAGATCGACGCGGGGTTCACCGGCGTAATCCTCAACGGTTCCTGCGATCCGCAGGGGGATCTGGTTGAAGCGCAGCGTCGATTCGCCAAGGGTGAGGGTCTGCGCAACGAGATCGGCGGCGAGATCGTAGTCGATGCGCACCGCAGCGTCGCGCAGGTGAAGGGGATCGGACCCTTCGCGATCGAGAAGAAGATCGATCCCTTCCAGTCGCACCTCTCCGCGGGAGGCGACCCGTTCAGCCCCCCCTTCGGCACTCAGGTTGAGATGGACTGTCATAGCGTTGAGCCTCCCCGGGATCGCCTCCTGGAAATAGGGAGCGAACAGGGCGACATCGAGGCCGCGAAGCTGCAGATCCGCACTCCCTTGCGCCGTTTGCGGATAGATGCGACCGGACGCTTCGAGGTGCGCGCCGTTGAGATCCCCCTGTGCCTGCCAGGGGAAAGGAGCGGTCAGAGAGATGCTGCGCGCCGAGAAATCGAAGGCGCTCAGACGGAACCGCAGAGGCTCCTCCCCTTCGTGTACGTGATCGACGAAGATGAGTTCCCCCCCCTGAACGGCGATCTGGGAGATCAGCAGATCGATGGGGGCCTCGGTACGCTCCTCACCGGGCTCCACGGGGACGACCTCATCGACGCGCTCATCGAGGAGATCGCTGAAATTGAAGCGATCCTCGGCGATCCGTTCGACGTGTATCAGAGGGCGGTCGAAGCGGGCCTCGTCGATGATCACCCGCCGGAACAGCAGGGGAATGAGCTTGAAGCGAAGGACGACCCGGTCGGCGGCGATGAAGGGTTCGGGGCTCTCCTTTTCGAAAATGGTCAGATCGTTCAGAACGATCCCGCTGAACAGGCCGACCTCGACCTCTCCGAGGGTGATCTCCCTCTGCAGGGCGTCCTGCGCCATCGGCACCACGACAGCCTTGATGCGCTCCGGCGTGACGAAGACCTGGACCAGAACGACAAGCGCGACGACGAGAACGACGAGAACAAATGCGACGATGCCGAAAATCTTCACTACCTTGTTCATTCACTACTCTCCTGAATCGTTTACGAAAGGATCGCGCACTCCGCCGACCTCGAGGACGGTGCGCCACTGTTCTGCCGTAACGGGCTGGACCGAGAGACGGTTCCCCTTGCGAAGCACCTCCATCCCGGCCAGCACGGGGTGGCGCCGCAGGTCGTCGCGGGTCAGCGGATGTGTCAGGGGTGCGACGTGCTGAACGTCGACCATGTACCAGATGGGGTGCTCCGGGCTCGCCTTCGGATCGAAGTGGTCGCTTCGCGGATCGAGAGCGGTATGGTCCGGATAGCCCGAGCGCACGACGCGTGCGATGCCGACGATGGCGGGCTCTGCGATGCTGCTGTGATAGAAGAGGACGCCGTCGCCGACGCGAATTTCGTCCCTGAGAAGGTTTCGCGCCTTGAAATTGCGAACGCCGTCCCATGATTCGATACCGTCCGGACGAGCCGCCAGATCGTCGAAAGAGAAACAGTCGGGCTCGCTCTTCATGAGCCAGAACCGCTCCTGAGAAATGCCCGTCGGGTCTCCCATGAAAAAAATACCTTTTCTCGTCCTTTTGACTTCGGTCAAGGATAAAGAATACTTGCGCGGTTATTTTGAGCTCACGAATTTCGAAGGATATCAGAAGTATATCCCAAATTGCCATCTTTCGTCGCTCGGGAAACGATCGGCGCACTTGCTCGAAAGGACAATCTCGGATGAAGAAAATTCTTGAACTGCTGGGGCTCTCTCAGTCCAAATCCACCTCACCGACAAAGGAGATCGACATGTTTTGTTATCAGTGCGAACAGGCTGCACAGGGAACGGGTTGCACCAAGATCGGCGTCTGCGGCAAGCAGCCCGATGTCGCGGCTCTTCAGGACCTGCTGGTTCACGCCCTGAAGGGGATCGCCTTCTGGGCCGACAAGGCCCGCGCCCACGGCAAGAAGGACGCTGAGATCGACCGCTTCATGCTCGACGGCCTCTTCGCCACCGTGACCAATGTTGACTTCGATCCCAACGATGTAGCCAAGCTGGTCCGCAAGGCAGCCGAACTCAAGGAGAAGGCGAAGGCCCTTGCCGGTCCCGTGAGCGGGAATATCCCAGCCGCCGCCGAGTGGCAGCCCGCCGCCGGTTTCGCCGCCCTGGTTCGTCAGGGGGAAGAAAACGGCCTCAAGAGCAGCGCCATCGATCCCGACGTCAAGAGCGTGCAGGAGATCCTCATTTACGGCATCAAGGGGTACGCGGCCTACGCCCATCACGCTCTGACCCTCGACGCGGAGAACGACGAGATCTACGCTTTCACCCACAAGGCGCTCGCCGCCACCCTCGACGAAAGCCTGGGGCTGATGGACTTCGTTACCCTCGCCATGGAATGCGGGCGCATCAATCTCGTCACCATGGAGCTCCTCAGCCAGGCCAACACCGGCCGCTACGGCCATCCCGTGCCGACCCCGGTCAACCTCGGCACGAAAAAAGGCAAGGCGATCCTCGTCTCCGGCCACGACCTGCGCATGCTCGAAGAGCTCCTCAAACAGAGCGAAGGCAAGGGGATCAACATTTACACCCACGGCGAGATGATCCCCGCCCACGGCTACCCCGAGCTCAAGAAGTATCCCCACCTCGTCGCCAACTTCGGCGGCGCGTGGCAGGATCAGGCCAAGGAGTTCGCCGACTTCCCCGGCGCCATCATCTTCAACACCAACTGCATCCAGCGCCCGGCCGACTCCTACAAGGATCGCCTTTTCACCTGGGGTCTGGTGCAGTGGCCCGACGTCGCCCACGTCGACGGATGGGACTTCTCCGACGTCATCAGCAAGGCCCAGGCGCTTCCCGGCTTTGACGACACTCCGGGCAAGGAGATTCTTGTCGGCTTCGGACACAACACCGTCCTCGGCGTCGCCGACAAGGTCATCGAGGGGGTGAAGGCCGGCGCCATCCGCCACTTCTTCCTCATCGGCGGCTGCGACGGCGCCAAGAGCGGCCGCAACTACTACACCGAGTTCGCCGAGAAGGTCCCCAAGGACTGCGTGATCCTGACGCTGGCCTGCGGCAAGTACCGCTTCAACAAGCTCGACTTCGGCGACATCGGCGGCATCCCGCGCCTGCTCGACATCGGGCAGTGCAACGACGCCTACAGCGCGATCCAGATCGCCGTGGCGCTCGCCAACGCCTTCGAGTGCGGCGTGAACGATCTGCCCCTGTCGATGATCCTGTCCTGGTACGAGCAGAAGGCGGTGGCGATCCTCCTCACCCTGCTGCACCTGGGGATCAAGGACATCAAGATCGGCCCCAGCCTGCCGGCCTTCGTCACACCGAACGTTCTCAACTTCCTCGTCGAGAACTTCAACATCCAGCCCATCGGCACCGCCGATGCCGACCTCAAGCAGATTCTCGGCTAATCCCTGGAATTGCTTGAGCTAAACAGGAAAAGCGCCGGAGAAATCCGGCGCTTTTTTTGTCTGGTCGACATCCGGCACACCGCTTATATCCCCCTCCCCGCTTCCATTCCTTCTCCTTTGGGCAGATGCCGAATGACGTCCTTGTAAGAGCGCCATTCGGTCGCCGTCCAGACTTCGGTATGCGCGTGTCCGTAGGTTCGTACGATAGTGGCGACTTTCATCGCCGTTTCGAGATCGGGGGCGTTGAAGATGTCGAGGTAGTCGCAGTCGCCGAGAATCGCGTAGTTGTGAATCCACTCCACTTCGGGGCACTCGGACTGAATCTGTTCCTTGACGTGCTGTTCGAGCTCTTCCAGTGACTTGGGGGACTGAAGAGCGCCTGGAGAAAGGCGGGTCAGCATGATATAGGTCGTCATCGTTTCTCCTCCATGCGGAAGGTTCCTAAAGTCATTTCTAACCCACCTTCAGCATTGGTCAAGGGACGACCTCCGTCCCCGCCTCACCCGCCACGGCGGCTTCGATGGCGTCAACGGAGGTGATAAGGGCCCTCTTGCCTCCGCTGCGGACGAACTGCACCGCCGCTTCCACCTTCGGCCCCATGGAACCGGGGGCGAAGTGCCCTTCTTTCAGGTACCGTTCGACCTCTTCGACCCGGACCGTTCGTAAAAGTTTCTCCTCGGGGGCGCCGAAACTCAGTGAAGCGCCCTCGACGTCCGTTGCGATAAGAAGGAGATCGATCCCGATCTCTTCGGCGAGTCGGGCGCTGGCGAGATCCTTGTCGATGATGGCGTCGACCCCCTGGAAAGCTCTCCCCCGACGGATGACCGGTATTCCCCCTCCGCCGCAGCACACGACGATGAAATCGTTCTCGAGCAGGATGCGGATCTCTTCACGCTCCACAACGGTGACGGGGCGCGGCGAGGCGACGACCCGGCGCGGTCCCTTGGGAGTCCGGCGAACGGGATAGGGTGCGCTCTTCGCCTCCTCTTCGCTCAGCACGGGCCCGATCGGCTTGGTCGGATCGGCGAAGGCCGGGTCGTCCTTTTCGACGACGATATAGCTGATGAGACTGACAAGATGACGGTGCTCCCCCAACCGCGTCAGCTCTTCGTCTAGAGTCGATTCGATCATGTACCCGATCTGCCCCTGGGTCTGCGCGACCAGAAGTTCGAGAGGGAGTTTGGGCGCCTTGGCGCAGCATTCCTGCTGCAGCAGGAGATTACCGACCTGCGGACCGTTTCCGTGGGTGATCACGAGTCGCCAATCGCGGGCGAGACGCGCCATCTGGACAGCGGGATTGCGCAGGTTCGCGAACTGTTCCTGCACCGTTCCTTCTTCTCCGGAACGGATCAGGGCGTTGCCTCCCAGAGCGATCAGAAGAACCGGTTTCATCCCTTCACCTCCAATCTCCGGACGATTTCCTCCTCGAGGGTCGGCGCACCGTGGTCGCGGTACTCGTAGCGCACCCGCAGCGCAGGATGCCGCACCTCGAGAAGCTTAGGCAGATGAATGGGCGTCGCGAAGAGAACAAGGTCGCACTCGGTTCGATCGATCGTCGCGGCGAGTTCGGCAACCTGGTCTTGTCCGTATCCCATCGCCGGCAGTACGGGTCCGATGTGGGGGTAGTTGCGAAAGACCTTTTGCAGGCTCCCGGATGCCTGGGGGCGGGGATCGATCACCTCTGCCGCACCGTAGCGCAGCGCCGCCAGATACCCAGCTCCCGTGGCCATACCGCCGTGGGTGAGGGTCGGACCGTCTTCGACTACGAGAACCGAGCGGCCTCGAATCGCTCCGGGATCTTCGACACTGATTTCGGACTCGGCCATCACCACGGTCGCCTCGGGAGCATGCGTGGCGATATTCTGCCGAACGGCGCCCACCTGGTCTGCGGAAGCCGAGTCGACCTTGTTGATGACGGCAATATCGGCCATGCGCAAATTCGTCTCTCCCGGCCAGTACAGCAGCTCGTGTCCGGCTCTGTGAGGATCGAACAGGACGATGTGAATGTCGGGGAGGAAAAAGGGTGTGTCGTTGTTCCCACCATCCCAGACGATCACCTCCCCTTCCTCTTCTGCCCGACGCAGGATGCGCTCGTAATCGACCCCCGCAAAGACGGTGATCCCGTTTTCCACCAGGTGCTCGTACTCCTCGCGCTCCTCAATGGTGCACCCGTGGCGGGCGAAGTCTTCATAGGCGGCAAAACGCTGCACAGCCTGGGCCCGCAGGTCTCCATAGGGCATTGGGTGTCGAACGACCACGGCCCCTTTGCCCCGATTCCGCAGAATTTCACAGACTCTGCGCGTGGTCTGCGACTTGCCGCAGCCGGTGCGTACGGCGCAGACGGCAATGACAGGGCGACGGGTCGCAAGCATCGTGCTCCGAGCTGCCGGAAGAAGGAAGTCCGCTCCCAAAGATGTGACGAGCGCCGCCCTGTTCATGACTTCCGTATGCGAAATGTCGCTGTAGGAAAAGACGACGAGATCCGCCTTATGGCGACGGACGAGTTCAGCAAGACGGGCTTCAGGATAGATGGGGATTCCGTCGGGATATGCCTCCCCGGCGAGGTCGGCCGGGTAAAGGCGGCTGTCGATGGCAGGGATCTGGGCGGCGGTGAAGGCTACGACCCGGTATTCCGGACGATGACGGAAAAGGACGTTGAAATTATGAAAGTCCCTCCCCGCCGCCCCCATGAGGATGACGGTGCGTGCCATGGGTAACTCTCCTTTTCTTCTATTTTAAACGTAAAAGGAGAGCCTTGGAACCGAACGGCCCCGACATGGGGGCGACGCCGGTCCCTGTGGTCAGTCACGCCCCTTGTAGACGTTGAGCCTGAACTTGAGGTGAACCGTATCGACGCCGTTCTCTTCGATACCGACAAATTCCAGAGGATTGGCTTCATCAGGGCAACGGAAGAGCAGGCGGGCATCTTCCGGATAGCGACTCAGCATCTCCCTCAACTCTCCAAGCCTCATGCTCTCTTCGCGTGTCATGGGATTGTCTGCTCCTTTAAAAGAGGCGGTGAGCCGATCTCTCGGTGCGGCGGTGCACCCTTCCTTCAATAACCGCCATGCCATCCCTTGCCCTCGGCCGGCTGACACGGGGTGTTCACCTTTTCGTCGCGGAATCTCTTCAAGATCTCGGCAGCCTCGCTCGATCCGAGTGATCTGCGCACATTATCGAAGATCGCACTTTCTTCTTCATGCACATGGTGTTCGACCATCTCTTCCAGAACCTTCACTTTCGCTGAGAAAATCTCTTCATTCGCGGGAGTTTCAGCAAGGTCCCTGAGAACGAGTCGCACGGCATTGTGCTCTGCAGCCGCTTCGAGGGCATCGTCGCGAGCTTCCTCCTTCTCGTGCAGAGCGGGATAGAGGGTCCTCTCCTCTGCGATCATGTGAGGAAGCAGTTTCGTCTCCAGTTCGTAAAGACGTTTAACCCTTTCAGAAGGGTCCTTTTCTAATCTGAGCCGCTGGAACGAATCCTTGATATCGTGATGATCCCCGCGCAGCGTTTCGAAAAGGTCCTCATACATGAGCAGCCTCCTTCATTGATGATTATCCGGGATTCGTCGCTTCAGACTAACACCAGGCGGGACAAAGGCAAGCGGGAGAGCAGAGATGCGTGAGCCTTGATTTTTTTCTTAATTAAATCGGGTGCTTAGATGCCCTTTTTTAAAGTTAAACTGCATTGACAAGGTTCGATTTCGGTCTATAAAGGAAGCCAGAACGAGAAACATCGAGTGTCTCGGTTCTCGCTCTCCGGCACGATCAATC
Source organism: Desulfuromonadales bacterium (assembly GCA_029289095.1). Classification (GTDB taxonomy): domain Bacteria; phylum Desulfobacterota; class Desulfuromonadia; order Desulfuromonadales; family JACZKF01; genus JARFUG01. Next base: position 17,999 of record JARFUG010000038.1, on the reverse strand, counting down.
GGGCTCCAGAGTCGAGGATCAGAGGGTCAGGTGATGCAGAAAGCGTCCGCCCTCACGGGGGATAAAAACACCCCTACGGCACCGGCTGGAATTTTCCAGCACTAACCTGAAAAGAAAAAGGAGGAGAACCAAATGAAAAAGAAGGCAACGTTCACCATCATGTTCTTTGCAGCCAGCCTCATGGCCGGCGGAGCATTCGCCGCTGAAGGTCGCTACGGAGAACAAAGAGGTGCCGCAGAGCGCGATAGAGCTCCAGCAGTCGGCATGCAGCAACAGCAACAGCAACAGCAACAACAGCTCGTATCTGCCGATGACCTGACGAACTTCAACGTCATGGATGCGCAGGGCGAGCAAATCGGCCAGATCTCCCAAGTGCTGATCGATATCGAGAGCGGCCGCGTCGGGTACGCCATCGTCGGCGGCAACGGCATCCTCGGAATCGGCGAAGACGAGTACATCGTTCCCTTCGCCGCCTTGAGCCGCGGAATGGAAGAGGAGACTCTGACCGTCGACGTTCAGAGGGATCAGCTTCGGGAAGCCCCTGAGGATGTCGAGCAGATCACGCGTCAGCAGGAGCAGGAGATCCATCAGTTCTACGGCGTCTCTCCCTACTGGGAAGAGAATGGAGCGATGCAGCGCGACCAACTCCAGCAGGACCAGCCGTTCCAGCAACGCCAGCAGGACCAGCAGTTCCAGCAACGCCAGCAGGACCAGCCGTTCCAGCAGGAAAGGCAGCAACAGCAACAGCAGCAAACCCCGGGAACGGGCACTGGAGCCCAGTAATCACTCGGTAGCGCCTTCTCTGCAGGATACCATCTGAGGTGTTCGGCAGACTGACCGATCAAGAAGGCCGGATCTGAAGATCCGGCCTTCTTGACGTTTGGTTCAGCGCCGGAGAAAAGCGTCTCGCTTGTTCCAGGGATGTGACAGCCGGCAATACGGACAGTAAACCGAGCGGTTTGTAGATTCCATCCGGGCAAAGGCATCCGGCTTGAGGGCGATCCCCGTGGAGAGCTGCTTTCTGGTGACAGGACAGCGAATCAGGATTTCGTTCATGACAGCATCTCCTTCGATCGCCATGCGGCGAAATCATTCCAGGGGCAGGGTAAAGGAAAAGGTGCTCCCTTCTCCCGGTTCACTCTCCACGATGATGCGCCCGCCATGGGCCTCGGTCAGCAGGCGACTGATGTAGAGTCCGAGCCCTATCCCTTTGCCCTTGCGACCGCGCTTGGTCTGGTAGAACCGCTCGAAAATGTGCGGCAGATCTTCGGGGTCGATCCCAGGCCCCCGATCCCGAACGGAAATCCGCATAGATTCCTGCTCCATTGTTACTTTCACCTGGATAAGGGTGTTTTCATACGAATATTTCAGGGCATTTGAAAGCAGATTGCTCAGGATGCGCTCGAGGCGAAGGGGATCAGCCTGCACGGACGGCACATCCGGGGGCGCATCCAGTTCGATGCGCTCAAGGTTCAGAGCCATTTCCGCCCGATGCAGGAAATCTTCAAGGAATGAGGGAATGAAAACCTCTTCCCTTCGCAATTGAAGCTGTCCACTCTCCAGGTAGGCCGTATCGACCAGCGTATCGATCATGTCGGTCATGCCTTGGGCGCCCTTGAGAATTGCATCGATACTTTCGCCGGCATCGAAGTCCGGGTCATTCCTCCGGGACTGGAGAAGCTGTGCATGTCCTTCGATCACGGTCAGAGGGGTACGCAGATCGTGCGAAATGGTATGGAGATAGACCTCCCGCTCCTCCTGCAGTTGGCGAACCCTGGAGACGTCGGCGGCCGTCCCGACGGCGCCGATGAGTCGGCCGTCGGCGGCATAGACGGGAGCGGCGCTGGCCGAGATCCACTGCTGGCGTCCGTCCGGAGCATGAAAGATAAGGAGCTCCCCCCGAACCGTCTCCCCCCTGAATACCTTGTCGAAGGTTTCTCTCAAAGGATAGGGGGAGCCGTTCGGATGACTTACGCGGAGTCTTGCAAGCCTCTCGTAGAGAGGTCTTTCTCCCTCTTCGGCTCCATAATGCAGAAATTCCTTCGCGACGGGATTCATGCGAAGGATTTCTCCTCGACGTCCGTATATGACGACCGCTTCGGCAATGGCGTTGATCGTTGCGTCGAGTTCAGCCAGAAGCCGCTCCCGTTCCTTCTCGGCGCGCCGATGCTCAGAGACATCAAGGCCGATCGTTCCGAAACGAAGCCCCCCCATGGGAAATGCCGAAACGATGAAGTACCGGTCGACTTCTCTCAGGTAGAAGTCGAAGCGTACGCTTCTTTGCTCGGCAACCGCCAGGGAGAAAGCGGGGAGAAACGATCGTACGATCTCTTCACCATAGACGCTTGACGCCTTGCGCCCGACCACCTCACTGCGATCGAGGCAGAATGTCCTTTCATAGGCGGTGTTGACCTCGCGGATGATCCAGTCGACCGGATCGCCCCGGGCATCGAGAACGAGTTCGTCACAGGCGATCGTTTCTTCGACGCTCTCGAAAAGCACCTCGAAAGCGGTCTCTCTCTCTTTGTCCTGGGTCACATCAAAAGCGACCACGGCTGCCGCGGGGCGCCCTTCCCATGTCCAGGGAGAGAAGGCGGCTTCGAGCCAGCGTATCTCGTTGTGCAGAGTCTGAATTCTAAAGCTGCTTCGACTTGGAAGATCCTGCCCCGGCACGCACCCCTGAAGAGCCTTGAACAAGTTTTCCCTGTCCTGCGGATGAACCAGGTCGCTGAAATCGCGCCGGAACAACTCCTCCAGGGAATAGCCGGTGAGATCGACAGCCGACGGACTGGCGAACACCGCTCGCCCGTCCTTAAGGACGATCGCCGCCACTCCCACCTCGGAAGGCGCGGGGAAGAAGGGTTCTCCTTCAACGGAGACGGTAAACAGACAAGCGATCCCTCGGATCGTCTCGGCATCCCTGAAGGGGACGAAGTTCATATGCATACGAGCTTTGCCGCCATGCAGCGAATCCGCCCTCACCTCGCGGTTCAGAACGGTCTCGCCGGAGAGCGCCCGATGAAAGAAATCTTTTACATCGCTCGCTCCCCCCCACAAGGAGGAGAAGGGGCGCTTTGCGACTTCATCGACACTGATATTGAGGAAAGAGGCCGCGACCCGGCTTGCGAAGGTGATCGTGCCGTCGTGGTCGATAAGCAGCAGGGCGCAGCGATCCGTCCACTGCGGTCCTGGAGTTGGAATCGTTTCTCCTTTTCCATTCGGCATATACCCCCCTTCATCGAAATCGCATCGCCTAAAATATAGGGCCAAGCCGCAGGAATGCAAGAAGAGGTGGACGATAACCGGCCGTCGCCCCCAAAGGCCGACGGCCGCTTGCCGCGGCCGTCGGTTGAGATAAAGGATCTATTACTATTTTCCCCTATCGCTTGTTCACAACTACCACCTTACACCGAGACCGAGACCGTAGACGAAGCGGTCCTCGTCGAAGTTGTCGATATCGCGCATTCTGTCGAAGAACCAGTGGTATTGCACGATTCCCTGAATAAAAGTCGTGTTGTTGAGGAAGAACCTCAATCCGATTTCCGGCCCGGCAAAGAAGGTGTCGTCGACCCCTGCGCCGTAGATATAGCCCAGATTGGCGCCGATGAAGGGGACCCAATTCATGAAGTTGAAGTTGTAGTCGATGGCGAGACTCGTCGCGGCATTAATGATGGTGCTGTCCATACGGTCGCCGATCGAAACGTCCTGCCGCACCGAACCTTCCCAAGTGTCAGTGAAGAAGTGGCCGAGACTGAACTGGGCGGCGAAGTTGTTGTTATTGAAATCCGAATCGCTCGTACCGCTCCCGCTCAGGGTGAAGACCGTGTCTCCCATGCGAAAATTCGCCATGGCGACGGCAGGTAACGCAAGTAGGAGCGCGAGAGTCATGATGATGAGTTTTCGAAGCATAGAAGCCTCCTTTTGTGACAAGGGACCTGATCGTGCCGGTCGATCCGGTTGTGCTCGACTGCGATCACCTCCTCTCTAAATCGGTTCAGTGCGGTTGAATCCGGCACCAACCGGCATTCCGCTCTTATGATGAGAAGGTAGACCATTTTCGATGAAATTCAAGTCTGCCAATTCTAATTAAGGCGATATTTCAAGAACTTGACTGCGATATCCTCGACTGGCTCTAATGGTGGCACTGCAGATCTTACTCTTCTCGTCGCACTCGAATATCGAAGGCATCCTCCTGGATTTTAGGCTGGACTTCCGATCTCGCTGCGTTAAACTCGGCATATCATTAGAATGGAGGTTAATAGATGTCCGTTTCCAAGCTTGAGCCAGGCGCCGAACTTCACGGCTTCACCGTTACCGGGACCACCCCCCTGCCGGAACTCAATGCCCATCTGCTCCAGCTTCGCCATGAGCGCACCGGCGCCCGCATGGTGCACATGGAGACCGGCGACGATAACAACCTGTTCGGCGTCGCCTTTCGCACCACCCCCCTCGACGATACCGGCGTGGCTCACATCCTCGAGCATACGGTTTTGTGCGGATCGAAGCGTTATCCGGTGCGCGATCCATTTTTTACCATGATCAAGCGCAGCCTCAACACCTTCATGAATGCGCTGACGAGCAGCGACTGGACTCTCTACCCCTTTTCCAGCCAGAACGAGAAAGACTTCTACAACCTGATGGACGTCTATCTCGATGCCGCCTTTTTCCCGCTGCTGCGAGAACGGGATTTCCGGCAGGAAGGGCACCGGCTCGAGTTTTCCGATCCAGCCGATCCCTCCTCTGCCCTGACCTTCAAAGGAGTCGTTTACAACGAGATGAAAGGGGCGATGGCCGACCCTTCCTCGCTCATCTACCGTCGCATGGCCAAGGCTCTCTACCCGACGACGACCTACGGCTTCAATTCGGGGGGCGAACCCCTGGCCATTCTCGATCTTACCTACGAACAACTGCGAGATTTCCATGCCCTGTACTATCATCCCTCCAACGCCTGGTTCTTCACCTGCGGGACGTTCCCCCTGGAGAAGCACCTGCAGACGATCGAGGACAGGGTCCTTTCGCACTTCGACGCCCGAGACGTCCCCTCGGCCGTACCGGAGGAGAAACGTTTCAACGCACCGAAGCAGGTGACGGAAACGTTCCCCGTCGATCCTTCGGAGGCTCTCGCAGGGCGCTCCATGATCCAGATCGGCTGGCTTGCCGCACCGGTCACCGACAGCTTTGAGCGCCTGGCCATGACGGTTCTCTCCCAGCTTCTTCTGGGCAACACCGCGGCTCCACTTTACAAAGCCCTCCTCGATTCCAGGCTCGGTCAGAACCTCGCTCCCGGTACGGGGTATCACGACGACAACCGCGAGACCTACTTCGCTGCGGGCCTTCAGGGGAGCGATCCCGAATCGGCGCCGGCGGTGGAGGAAGTCGTCCTGCAGACCCTCGAACGATGTGCCCGCGAGGGTTTCCCGCGCGAGCGCATCGAAGCGGCAATCCATCAACTGGAGTTCTCCAACCGGGAAGTCTCAGGAGACCAGTACCCTTACCCTCTTCTGCTGCTGATGCGCATGCTCGGGCCATGGCTGCACGCCGACGACCCCGTCACTCCCTTGCGCCTCGAAGCCAATTTCGAGCGCCTGCGTAGAGAACTGGACGAGGGACCCTTTTTCGAGAACCTGATCCGTCGGCGCCTTTTGGAAAACCCGCACCGGGTCACCCTGACGCTGCGCCCCGATCCCGACCAGGGCGAAAGAGAAGAAAAGGAAACGGCGGCACGCCTGGAACGGCTCACATCCACCCTCACGGATGAGGAACGCGATGCGATTCTGCGCCGGGGGATGGAACTTCAGCAGGCCCAGGAAACGATGGAGGACGTCTCCGTCCTGCCGACGGTTGAACTCTCGGACATTCCCGCCACCGAGCGGCAGATCGGCTTTTCGCGACACGAAAGCGGAGCATCGCCGCTATTTCTCTTCGACCAGCCGACCAACGGCATCGGCTATTTCGCGGCGACGCTCCAGGCCGACGACATCCCCGAAGATCTGCGCCGATATGTCTCCCTTTTCAGCTCTCTGCTCACCAACGTCGGAGCGGCCGGTTACGGTTACGAAAAGATGGCCGAGCGGATTTCCGCTTCGACCGGGGGGATCCGCGCCGGCGTCTCCCTCCTCGACAATCCCGCCGAGCTGGAGGGTTTCCAGACGGTCTTCGAGCTTAAGGGGAAGGCCCTCGTCCGCAACCGCGACAAGTTGCTCGAAATCCTCCACGACATCTTCACCGCGCCGGACTTCACCGACATGAACCGTCTGCGCACCGTTATCGGGCAGATCAAGGTATCCCTCGAGAACTCGATTCCCGCATCCGGACATTCCTATGCATCCAGGGCTGCGGCAGCGGGTCTGACGCCTGCGGCCAGGCAGCGGGAGCAGTGGGCCGGGATTCAGCAGGTGCGGCTCGTTCGCGAAGCCGCGGGCCTTGGCGACGATGGGCTCGAAGAGCTGGCGCATAAGCTGAAACGCCTTGCCGAATTCCTCCTCTCCAGGGGGCGGGTTCGGGCGGCATTCACCGCCGAGAAGGAGAACGTCGAGGCGTCACGCCCGGCTCTGGAGAAATTTCTCGCTGCGCTCCCCGCCGGCGACCAGTCGAGCGAGGCAGCGCTTCCTCCCTTTGTCCTGAAAAAGGCGTACAGCGGATGGGCGACTTCGGTTCCCGTCTCCTACGTGGCGCGCGTCTTTCGGACGGTCCCCTTTACGCACCCGGACAGCGCCCCTCTCATGATCCTGTCTCGCCTCCTGCGCGCAGGCTTTCTTCACAGAGAGATCCGGGAAAAAGGGGGCGCCTACGGGGGGATGGCATCCTTCGATCCAGAATCGGGGATCTTCGCCATGCTCTCCTATCGCGACCCGCACCTCACCCGGACGCTGCGCGTCTATCGCGATGCGGCCGAATGGGCGAGCGCCGGCCGCTTCGAGGACAGCGACATCAAGGAGGCGATCCTGGCCGTTTTCAGCAGCCTTGACAAACCCCTCTCCCCGGGCGGACGAGGAAACCGCGAGTTCGCCAACCAACTGCAGGGACTGACCCGCGAGATGCGCCAGGACTTGAGGGAAAGAGCCCTCGCCGCCGACCGCGATCTTCTGAGATCGACGGCCGAGCAGTATCTTCTCAACCAGTGGGAGCAAAGCACGGTAGGGGTCATCAGCAGCGAAGAGCTGCTGCGCCGGGCTAATGGTGAACTGCCTGAAGGGGAGAAATTGAAGATCGAGAAGCTTTGAAAGGCAGGAGCCAGGAGCTGGGAGC
>JARFUG010000038.1:0-10651 GCA_029289095.1 Desulfuromonadales bacterium | reverse complement strand
GGGAGCTGGGAGCTGGGAGCTGGGAGCTGGGAGCTGGGAGCTGGGAGCTGGGAGCTGGGAGCGATTATACTCCCAACTCCTAACTCCCACCTCCCGTTTTTTTTGTCTTTCTCGTCGGTGTTGCGCTCCAGGGGTCGTCGGGCCAGGGGTGTTTGGGGTAGCGCCCCTTGAGCTCTTTTTTTACTTCCGGGTAGACGGTGTCCCAGAAACTGCACAGATCGCGCGTGATCTGGATCGGCCTGCGTGCGGGGGAGAGAAGGTGGAGCAGGACGGCGACCCTCCCACCTGCGATGCGCGGGGTGTCGGCCAGGCCGAAAAGCTCCTGCAGCTTGACGGCCAGAACCGGTTCGTCGCCTGCGGCGTAATCGATGGGAATGCGGCGCCCGCTGGGGACCGGCAGGTGCGTAGGGGCGGCCTCCTCGAGGCGCTGCCTCTGCGCCCAGCTCAAGCGTGACTCCAGCGCCCGGAGCGGATCGAGACGCTCCAGCGCCGCGCGGCTCCGGGCGCCGTCCAGAAAGGGGGCCAGCCACTGCTCTAGCTCATCTGTCAGCGCCCGCTCCGAGAAATCGGGCCATATCTGCTCGGGGAAGAGGCGGGCGAGGAACCGGACCCTGGCCACGAGCTGGCGCGCCGGCTCGCTCCACCCGAGGGTTTCAAGCCCCATGCGACGCACCCCTTCGAGAACCGCCGACGTCAACTCCTGCGGCTCTGCGGACCCCCGGCGCGTCGCAAGGACGAGAGAGCCGAGGCGCCGCACCTCCCTGGCCGTCGCCCTCTCCTCGCGTTCATCCCACACGAGCTCGGCGCGCCACTGAAGCGCGTCGCCAAAGACCTCTTCGAGAATTTCCATTGAAAGAGGAAGAGCCTTGCGTATCTCCCCCTCCCCCGTCATCCCCCCGCTCATTTCGACGGCGATCAGCAGAGGCGATCGCTCCCTCGCATCAGGCGAAATGCGCCCCCCCTTTCCACCCGAGGTGGCATACCGCCCGCTTCCCGGTTCGCGCTCGGCGGCGATCCGGTCAGGGAAAGCGCAGGCCAGAAGGCGAGCGAGATTGTCATCATCGATCCGTCCCCCCTCGGGCAAGGATCTCGCACCAAGGATGGCGCCTAGTTGGCGGGCCGCCCGGTCTATCCGGAGACAGCCGCCCGTATCGACTCCGGACGGCAGAGGTTCGCCGCGACGGCGGCGATGCACGATTTCGAGCTGCTCCTGCAGGTCGCGCCGCGCGACGTCCCCCTCGGAAAGCAGGGCCGCGAGATCGCAGCCGAGGGGCGCCTCCCCCAGATCTCTCGCCGCGATGAGCAGACGCGCCAGACGGGGGTGCAGGGGAAATGAAGCCATCTCCTCACCGAGCGGCGTGATACGCCCGCGATCATCCAGCGCGCCGAGCAGATGCAGCGCTCTTCGCGCGGCCGAAAGGGCGCCCTCGGACGGGGGATCGAGCCACGCGAGGGAGCGGGGGTCTGAGACCCCCCATCGGGCGAGTTCCAGAGCGAGGGGCGCCAGGTCCGCGTTGCGGATCTCGGCCGGGGTGAACGGCAAAAAGGCGCCGTGCTCCCCTTCGCTCCAGAGCCGGTAGCACACGCCGGGGGCGAGACGTCCAGCCCGCCCTGCCCTTTGATCCGCCGAAGCCCGGGAGATCCGCACCAACTCCAACCGGGAGAGGCCGGCGGCGGCATCGAACCGGGGTTGGCGGGCAAACCCGCTGTCGACGACGGTGCGGATCCCTTCGATGGTGAGACTCGTCTCGGCGATGTTGGTGGCAAGAACGACCTTGCGGCGCCCGGCGGGGAGGATGGCCTTTTCCTGCTCGTCGTAGGAAAGGTTCGCATAAAGCGGGCACAGGAGGAGATCGGCTGCCGCGGCGTCGCCCGAAAGCAGATCGAGACATCGACGGATCTCACCCGCCCCGGGGAGAAAGACAAGAACGTCCCCATCGGTCTGCCGAAGAGCAAGGCGCACGGCCGAGGCGGCGGCAGAGCCAATCGGTCCTGCGGGCGTGGGAAGGTGACGGATCTCGACGGGAAAGGAGCGCCCCTCGCTCGCGACCAGAGGAGCGTCTCCGAGAAGGGCTGCGACAGGGGCGGCATCGAGGGTGGCCGACATGACGAGGATCTTCAGGTCCTCGCGCAGTCCGACCTGAACGTCGCGGCAAAGGGCCAGGGCGAGGTCGGAATGTAAATGCCGCTCGTGAAATTCGTCGAAGATAACGAGGCCGACCCCTTCAAGAGTCGGATCGCTCTGGAGCCTTCGGGTCAGTATCCCCTCGGTCACCACCTCGATGCGCGTCGCCCTGGAGATCCGGCTCTCGAAACGGATGGCGTATCCGACCCTCCCGCCGACCCCCTCACCGAGCAGGGAGGCCATGTAGCGGGCTGCATTCGAGGCCGCCAGGCGCCTCGGTTCGAGCATGACGATCTTCCGGCCTGCAAGCCACGGCTCATCGAGAAGAGCCAGAGGGACCCGCGTCGTCTTCCCCGCGCCGGGAGGGGCCTGGAGAACCACTGCGTCGGATTTAAAAAGTGCCGCCTTTAACTCGGGGAGGATTTCGTCAATAGGGGAGGAGGGGCAATTTTGAATTTTGAATTTTGAATTTTGAATTATTTTACACCTCGAACTCAATTGGCTTTTAGGATTGCTCTGCTTTAAACGCTCCGGGGCGCCACAGAGGAGTTAGAAGTTCTCAAGATTTCAATTCATGATTCAAAATTCCGAAGCCGTTCCACGGCTTCGGGTATCTCCCCTTCCCGGATGTTCCCGAAGGCGAAGCGCAGATAGCTTTGGAGGCCGGGACCGAAGACTTCACCGGGGAGACAGAGCAAATTCGCCTCGTCGGCCAGGCGGCGGGCGACTTCCCGTCCGGTGCGGTCGGTAAAGGGATGACGCATCCATGCGAAGAACGGACCGCTCGCAGCGAGCCGAAAGGGCGAGCCGGCCTCCGCAATGGCGGCTCGGAACAGGTCGTGACGCAGGATCATCGTCTCGCGATTGACCGCCACCCAGCCGTCGAGGTTTTCGGCGGCGAAGCCGAGGGCGAGCTGGGTGATTCGCGGTTGGCAGACCGCCATGGTGTCCTGCACCTTGAGCGCATGGCGGATGAAAGCGGGCGAGGCGGCGAGGAGCCCGGCGCGATATCCTGTCAGGGAGAAGGTCTTGCCGAAAGAAGCGATATGGACGAGATGGCCTCCCCAATCGGAATCGGCGAAAAGGTCGTGAGGTCTTTCGCCAAGAAAGGCGTTGTACGTCTCGTCAAGAATCAGCGCGATCCCCCGCTGCCTGGCCAGCTCGAAGAGCTGGGTCACGATTTCGGGAGGGGTCGCGACCCCCGTCGGATTGCTCGGCGTGACCAGAAGGATCGCCCTGGTTGCCGGGGTGATCAGACTGGCGATGACGTCTGGGTCGGGTATCCCCCCGGCCGCCTCGTCAAAAGGAGCGTACCTTGCGCGCAGTCCGAGCATCTGCAGCGCCATGAGGTGGTCGAAATATGCGGGGAGGGGAACGACGACCTCGTCTCCTTCCCGGCACAGCACCACCATGGCGAGCCAGAAGGCCTGGCTGGCGCCGACCGTCAGACAGAGCGAGGCAGGGTCGAGCGGAGTCCCGTAAGTTCTGCCGTACCAGCGGCCAAGGGCCTCACGCACTTCGAGAAGTCCCTCGTCGGGGGTGTAGCGACAGATCTGCGGATCGTTGACGATGCGGCTGAGATAATTGGTGAGCACCATCGACGGAGGGCAATCCGGGACCGCCTGGCAAAGATCGATCAGAGGGCGCTCGGCCTCGAACGTACGGTCGGCGATCCACTCCCGCACCTCTGAAATTGGGGGGAAATGAACCTTTTCGATATGTGGTGAAACGGAAAACTTCATGGGAATTCCTGCTGTCATGCGATGCGAAGAGTCTCCACCAGGAGTTGGGCAACGCTCACCATATCGTCGACGCGCACCGACTCGTTCACCGAGTGGACAGCGGTCATTCCCGTTCCGAGAATGACCGTCTCGATCCCGTGCGCATTGAAAATGTTGGCGTCGGAGCCCCCTCCGGCGGCACGCACCTCGATACTCCGTCCCAACCGCGAAGCGGCGGTCTCCACCAGAGTGATCACCGGCGCATTGCGGGGAACAGCCATCAGAGGATAGTCGGAAAGGATGTCGATGCGCACCTCTGCCTCGACCGGCTGGCCGTCGATCTGCTTGGCGCCGAGGCGCGCAGCCTCGCGGAAGCACTCGGACATGTGCGCGGTCTGGGCGGCGAGCTTCTCGACGCTGTGGCTGCGCGCTTCTCCTTCGACGACAACCCTGCGCGGCACGATATTCACGGCCTGGCCGCCGCGGATGGCGCCGATATTGGCCGTCGTCTCGTCGTCGATTCGACCGAGGCGCATGGCGGCAATGGCCCGCGAGGCGATTTCGATAGCCGAGAGCCCCTTCTCCGGAGAAATACCGGCATGGGACTCGCGCCCGATGACCTCGATGCGCAGCTTGTTGGCGCATGGCGCCTTGTGAATCAGCAGATCGACACCGGAAGTATCAAGGGCAAGTCCCCGGCGGGCGGCGAGAAGCGTCGGGTCAAGAGCCTTTGCCCCGGAGAGCCCCGTCTCTTCGCAGACGGTGATGACGACCTCGATGGGAGGGTGCCCGATCTGCGTCTCGCGAAGGACTTCGATCGCCTCGATGATCTCGGCAATTCCCGCCTTGTCGTCAGCCCCGAGGATCGTCTCGCCGGCGCTGGTGAAGACTCCGTCGGTCAGCAGAGGCTTCACGCCATCGGCCGGTTCCACCGTATCCATATGCGCCGACAGAAGGATCGGCTCCCCCTCGCGGGTGCCGGCCAGGCGTGCGATGAGATTTCCGCTCTCACTTCCGGCGCGCTGCGCGGCGTCGTCGACGAGCACCTCGGCGCCCAGACGGCGAAAGCGCTCGACGAGATATCGGGAGATCTCCCCTTCGCGACCGGAGGGGCTGGCGATGGAGGCGAGGCGGGCGAATTCTTCCGTAATGCGTTGGGCATTGATCATGGGCGATCCGTTGTCAGGAGGAAAACATATTTCGAGGTCAGTATCCATATCTAGCCGATTTTTCATCGGCTTTCAACCTTATTAGTTCGCCGCGCACGAGCGCTTTCGCCGCCCTCCGCGCCACCGTGGACGGAAACGCATTTGAATCGGCCACATTCACCGAAGCGCCTGTCTGAACTTTCGTTGCAATATGCTCGGATCGAAGCTATCCTGTAGCTGTGAGGCTCATCTCCCAACCTTTCTCGACAAACAGTCACGCCATTTGACGGTTCCTCTCTCGATTTCGCAGGAGATGATCGATGCGATACCGGATGACTCTTCTGCTTCTGCCGCTTCTCCTTCTGAGCGGCTGCGCCTTAGCGGCACAGACCGACCCCTCGACGGACTTTTCCACACAGGAAGGAGCCGCCATCATGCACGTTACGGGGAAGATTGTGTTCATCCCTCTGGAGGGGGGATTTTACGGCATCATTGCCGACGACGGCCGGCAGTTCGACCCTTTAGGCCTCCCCGAAGAGTTCCGCAAAGACTCCCTGCCGATACGCGCCGTGTTGAAAGAGGTCGAAGGAGCCGTCAGTTTCCGGATGTGGGGAACGATCGTTGAGATCGTCAAGATCGAAAAAAAGCTGAATACGCCTCGATGAGGTCCGGCTCTTGCATTGCAACCTTCTGGAAAATCGAATTTTTTCATGACCGATTGATGATGCTTTCGCAAGAAAGCAAAATAGAGGATGGCTAAGCAAAAAGCGCCAGATGCAAGGCGCGCCATTGTCGAGCAAGAGGCGTACTTGTGTACGTCGAAGCAGCAAGAGCAATGGCGGCAACGCAGCAATGGGTGAATTTTTGCGACGCCATCAATTGATGAAGTGAGATTGACGCGAATGACACTGGCGAAGCGTGAGGATGAGAAATATCGAGTTGTCGAGCTGTCGAAACGGGGACATCGTCTGATCAAGGAAAATCGCCTCTCGGAAGCTCGGACCGTCTTCGCTGAGGCCCTGGAGCTTGATGCGGAAAATCCCTATCTGCTGACCGGGATGGGGGACGTCCTGCGCAGCCTGAAGCAGACCTCCGATGCGCAGCGCTACTATCGGCGGGTGCTCGACCATGATCCGGACAATCTCTTTGCACTGAGGGGTCTGGGCGATTCGCTGCGGGAGGAAGAAAAAACCGAGGAAGCGATTGCGCTGTGGCGGCGCTATCTTTCCAGGCGCCCGGACGACATCTTCGTGATGACGCGCCTGGGCGACGGGTTCAAAGCGCTGGGGCGGGCCGATGAAGCCGAATCTTACTATCTCAAGGTGCTTAAACTTCGCCCTTCAGACCGTTTCTCCCTGCTCGGCCTGGCCGATCTCTACCACAAGACTGGCCGGGAGGATCTCGCGATCCGGCGTTATGAGGAGCTGCTCCGCAAAGGACAGAAACCTGTCAACATCCTCACCATGCTCGGAAATCTCTACCGGCGCCGTGAAGAGATGGATCGGGCATGGTCCTGTTACAAGGAGGCGCTGATCCAGGACCCCGACAATCCGTATGCGCTGTACGGCATGGGGGAGGTTCACCGCTTCCGCAAAGAATATCACCAGGCCATTGCCCTGTGGGAGCGAATCCTCGAGAAGAACAAGGGGACGAACAACATGGTCTCCCGGCTCGGGGACGCCTATCGAAACATCGGTGAGATGGAAGCGGCCGAGCGATGCTATCTCTCGATCCTGCAACGCGAGTACGACAACTTCGCACATCTCGGGCTCGGGAAACTGCGCTACGAGCAGGGGCGTTTCGCCGAAGCGCTCTCGATTTTCGAAGAACTGGTCAGGAAAGAGAAAGGGACGACCACGGCCACGGATGAGCTTATGAAGTTTCTGGCCGAACGGGAGATCCTCCGCGAATTTCGAGACGGAATGGAGAAGTCAGAGCATCTGCAGCGCCTCTGTCGCGAACGTCTCGAAGCTGCATCTCCCCGATGAACTATCTGGTCCACCTATATCTTTCGGAAGACACGGTGGATTCGCGCCTGGGGGGGCTGATCGGCGACTTTGTCAAAGGTCCCCTGACCGATGAAATCCCCCCGGGGATACGCCAGGGTATACAGCGACACCGTCAGACCGACCTTTTCACGCTTCGCAGCGAGACCTTCATTCGCAGCAAAAGACGTCTCGACGAGCGATTCGGCATCTGCAAACCGATTCTCGTCGACGTCTTCTATGATCACTTCATGGCCAAAAACTGGAGCGCCTACTCCCCCGTCCCCCTGGAAATCTTTACGGCCGAAATCTACCACCTTCTGCAGGAGCACGAACTCCAACTGCCCGCAGCATTCCGGCCGGTAGCGCGCCGAATGATCGCTCATGACTGGCTCGTCTCCTATCGCAACGTGGAGACGATCGGCACTGTCCTCGAACGTATTTCGCAGCGACTCCGCCGCCCCACGCCCCTGGCCGAGGGACTGGCCGAGCTCAGAAGCCACTACCACGAGCTCGAAACCGATTTCCACCGTTTCATCCCCGAAGCCCTCGATTTTCTCGAATCGAGTGCCCCGTGCCGCTAATCGCGTCTTCTAATTCTGGCTCTTTTCGGCGCTGCCCTGCGTTGCGCCAACTTGACTTGGCGCATGGCTAGGCCGGCATTCGCGACGCCTTGACAGCACCCAAAATACCTCAGAATTATTTGACATGACTAACCACGCGGGACACTAGATGAAGTGCCTCAGCAACTGGTCGAGCTTCAGCAGGTGGCGCCTTTCCTCGTCGGAGAGGATTTCAAAGACTCGCCTGGCATTTTCGTCTTCGAGTTCCAGACGCATGAGAAGATAGCGATCATAGGCGTTGGTTTCGAGACGAACGGCCATCTCGAGGATCTGCCGAATCTGCATCCCGCGCGCGGTCTCCAGCGCCTCGGACAGAAGCATTCCCCCCTCCATGACTCCATCGCCGTCCCCCTGACAGATTCCGGCCGGGAAATCAGGCGGAGCGCTCTTCCCCGTCAATCCTTCGTAGAGCGCCGTCAGCGTCGCCTTGTGATGCTCTTCGGCGCCGGCCAGTTCCCGGAAAAGGACCGCAGCCTCCTTGTCCAGCACCCGCTCTGCCATCTCGGCATAAAAGACGCGGGTCCCCTCCTCCAGCCGCCAGGCGAAAACGGCGTGTTCTTCAGCGCTTCGCGCCAGCGAGAAGAGGTCGCGGTCGGCCGCGGGGGTTGCCGCGGCGACATTTCCATGCCACGCCTGCAAACCGCCTTCCATCCGGTGCACTTCGGAAAAACCGGCATGGACCAGCAAAGAGACCGCGGCCAGACTCCGCAGGGCCGAACCGCCGTAGACGATCACCGGCTTGCCGGAAGCGAGTCTCGTCAGTTTGTCCTCGAGGTCCTCCAAAGGCGCCGAGCGCGCTCCCGGGAGATGCCCCTCCCGATATTCCTCAGGGCGTGAAACATCGAGCAGCAGGTAGTCTTCAGGATGCTCCCTCTGCAGAAAGTCCCTGACTTCCTGCGCAGACCACGTCTGGGCAGATCGGAAAATTCCTCGTAGATCCATCAGGCTCCTCTCAGAAGGAGTACCCCTTGCGTTTTTTCCCCGGCACTTTCCCAATGATCCATCCGCCGAGAAAGACGCCGCCCCCGGCGAGAAACCATTTTATCATTGCCGTAAAAAAGAGTTGATCGTTGGCTTCGCGAAGTTCGGCGACCTCTGCGGCAAGTCTTATGTTTTCCGCTGCCAGAAAGTCGCGCTCCTGTGAGATTTCAATTACGCCGCTCGACTTTTCCTCGAGATCCCTCAACTGGGCCGTGACCTGCCGCAACTGGCTCTCGGTCGTTGCGAGGGCGTCGGCATCGACCTTCAGCGTCTGCTGCGCGGCCTCAGCCTGATTGAGTTTTTCGCGCAGATCGGCGATCTGCCCTTCGAGTCGGGTGATGACGGTCGCCTTGGGCGTCTCTGCGCTGATGAACTGTTTCAGCACATATCCTTCTAGCCCCTGTCTCGTGCGCACCTTGAAATACTCGTCATGCTCTTCAAGTATGGTCACGGGCGTTCCAATGTTGAGCATGCGCAGAATACGGTACTGGTTTCCCATCCCGCCACGCAGCAGGGCGGAGAACTCGCTTTCGGAGACATAGCGCGTTTCGGCGGCGGCGCTGCCGAAGGTTCCCATCAAAAGACTGACTATAAAGATGACTATAACGCTTTTTTTCAATTCTCTTCTCCTTGGTTCCCTTGTTTTTTTCATTTCCTGAAGTCATTTTCCGAACAGACGGGCCAGTCCCTTTCGAACCCCTCGGGGTAGAAGGTCTCGCGGGTGCGGTTGAAATACCCGTACTGCAGCGAGGGAATCTCCTCCTTGAGTTTCGCCATCATTTCGTACATTCCAATCCCTTCCGGAGGCTCGCCCATTGCGCTCCAGTACTGAACGGGGTCGATGCTCAAATTGCGCATCTGTATCATGTCGATGCCGGTTCGCTTCACAAGATCGATCAGCATCGCAATTTCTTCGGGCTGATCGGTGACGCCGGGGAAGACCAGGTAATTGAGCATGGTGAAGAGACCGGCTTTTTTGGCTCTGCCGATGGAGTCGAGCACATCGGCGAAGGCATACCCCCGCGGACGGTAATAAGCATTGTAGAGAGGCTCGCGAACCGAATTCAGAGAAATGCGCACGGAGTCGATCCCAGCTCCGGCGAGACGGTCGAGCGCCTCGGGGATCGAGGCGTTGGAGTTGAAGTTGATCGTTCCGCGACTCGTGCGCCGCCTCATCTCGCGTACCGCCTCGCAGATCACGCCAGCCTGCAGAATGGGGTCTCCCTCACACCCCTGTCCGAAGGAGACGATGGCGTTGGGCGCCCGCTCCAGGTGTGGGATGGCGATCTGGCAGATCTCCTCGACGCTCGGAACGAAGGTCAGTCGCTCCTGACTGGCGGGGCAGCAGTCCGACTCCTGCAGCGAGATACATCCCAGGCAGCGGGAATTGCAGGCCGGAGAGGTCGGAAGTGGCGCTTCCCAGCGTCTGAAGAAAAGATTTTTCGCCGCGAAGCAATGATAGTCCACGGCGCAACGGGCAAGCTGTTCGAGAAGCCGGTTCTGCGGATTCTCCCGAAGCGCCTGCCGCACCAGGGGATCGAGCTTGCGGTCGTCGAAGTGATCGGGCTGCCACTGGGTGTTGCGGTCGACCTGCACCGCCGCGGCGTAAAACCTCTCCTCCTCAACGCACCACCCTACCGCGGTATAGGACCACAGAGGAAGCTGCACCTTTTTTCTTCCGTAATCGGCGGCTGGAAGCAGAGTGCGGGTATAGGCCGGCGTCAGAAAGGCGGAGACGGCCTGCGCTGGGCCGCCCCCCAACTCTGCGGGGAGGCGCTCGAGGAGACGGCGCTGCCCGCTCCTGCGGTCGAAACCGACCGGGGGGGCGCCCGGAATGGTAAAGAGACGGCTTCCTTCAGGCAGAGGAACGAGTTCATCGAGGCGGGGGGAGCGCACGGACATGCCGCTCCCTCCAGCCATGAGGAGACCGGGGTGTTCGAAGACCTCGCCGTTGCAATCGGCAACGACGGCAAGGATCGTTTTCTTGCGGGACATGGAATCCAATCCGGAAATACAGGAGCCAGGAGCCAGGAGCCAGGAGCCAGGAGCCAGGAGCCAGGAGCCAGGA
>JARFUG010000037.1 GCA_029289095.1 Desulfuromonadales bacterium | reverse complement strand
CGGGAGAGTTCGATTTCCCACGTTACCTCGCCGCCCGCGGCATTCATGTGACCGCTTTCCTCCCCGACGCCCGCGATGTTGTCGTCTTCGCCTCTGAGGACCGCGGCGGCTTCACCCTGGAACGCTGGCGCCGCAGCATTGCCCGGACGATCGACGCTGCAGTCGACCCTGCCGCAGCCCCCCTCGTCAGGGCTCTTGTCATCGGCGACAAGGGGGCGATCTCACCTGAACAGCGCAATATCCTCGCCCGCGGAGGGGTATCTCATCTTTTCTCCATATCGGGACTGCATCTCGGACTCGTCGCCCTTTTCTTCTTCGCGGGGGCACGATTTTTTTATGTCCGCTCTGAATCGCTTCTCCTTTTCTCCCCCCCCTCGCGCTTTCTCCCCCCTATTCTCATATTCCCGCTACTCGTTTACTTTCTTCTGAGCGGCAGCGCTCTGCCGACTCTACGCGCCTTTCTCGCGGCAGCAGGGACGGCCCTGCTCTTTCTCGCAGGGAGGAAAACCCCTGCCCTGAAGCTGCTGACAGCGGTCGCATTCATCATATTGCTGATCCATCCCCTGGCTCTTTTCGAACCGTCATTCCAGCTCTCTTTCGCCGGCGTCCTCGGGATCATCATCCTCGTGCCGCGCTGGAGTCGACCTCTTGAGCATCTGCCTTCTTACGCGCTTCGTCCGGCGCAGTTGACGCTGACAACCCTGGCCGCCACTCTCGCCACAGCACCGTTCGTTCTGCTCCACTTTCACCTCGTGGCTCCGGCCGGGCTGCTGACGAATCTCGCAGCGGTCCCACTCATCGGTTTCCTAGCCGTTCCGCTGGGGCTTGCCGGAGCGCTCCTCTCCCCCTGGTTTGCCGAAGCAGCAATTCTTCTTTTTCGCGCCTGCGCTGCAATTCTGCAAGCCGTGCTCGCCGGCGTGGAGTTCACCGTCGCCCTGCCGGGCCTGACCGGGTGGAGACATCATCCTTCTCTTCTCCAGGTCGCCGGCGCCTCTTTTCTTGTCCTTACGCTTCTTCTTCCTTCAGGCCGAAGCCGTTTTCCGGTTCGCGCGACGGTCGCGGCAGCCTCCCTGTTGCTGATTCTCGTCCCCGCTCCTTCGTCCAAAGGAATGACCGTTGTCGCTCTTAGCGTCGGGCAGGGCGATGCGACCCTCCTGTCGCGCCCCGGGGGCCGTCACTATCTCATCGACGGCGGGGGACTCTACGGAACGAGTTTCGATACGGGGGAGCGTCTCGTGGCGCCGGCGCTCGGCCGCCTCGGGGTTCGCTCTCTTGAGGCGGTCATTCTGACCCACGATCACCCCGACCACAGCAAGGGACTGGTCTACATACTCAGGCATTTCCCGGTGCGAGCCTTCTGGTCGGGGGCTCCCGTCGAGGAACTCAATGCCGATCTGCGCCAGGCGATTCACGACAGCGGCATCCCGACCCTCATCTACCCGCCGGGATGGCATCTTCTCGAAGCGGGAGAAGACGCCCTGGCTCTGTACGTCCCCTTCGAGGACGGTCTCCTCAACGACACCTCTCTGGTTGTCTATGCGCGCCGCGCAGGCGAAGGCGTGCTGCTCACCGGGGACCTGGAGGAGGCGGGCGTACGGGAACTGATCGACGCCGAGCCGCCCCCGGGTCCAGTGACCCTGCTCAAGCTCCCCCATCACGGCAGCCGCCGTTCGCAGCCACAGCTTCTGCTCGAGAAATTCGGACCGGACATCGGTTTCGCCTCCGCCGGATTCGCCAACGTCTACCGCCTGCCCCATGAGGAGGTCGTCCGGGAGATGCGCCTTCGCGAGATCTCCCTTTACAGGACGGATACGGACGGTACGGTGCGCTTTCACTCTGACGGCCACAAATGGGGCGTCAAGCGCTGGCGCCAAGGGATTTTCCGTTGACACTTTCGGTGCTGCTTTGTTAGCTTAGCGAATTACAATCGGGAGCCGAGGATGAAGAAACACACCATACTGGTCGTGGACGATGAGCCCTTTTTTCGTCGCCTCTATTCAGACCTTCTGATCGCTTCGGGCTATTATGTCGAGACGGTAGTTTCGGCCGAAGAAGCGCTGAGGCGTCTGAACGCCGGCGGGATCGACCTCCTCCTGACGGACATGGTGATGCCGGGGATGAGCGGACTCGAGCTGCTTCGCCAGGTCCGCATGATCGAGAACGCTCCCGAGGTGATTCTCATCACCGGGCATGCAACCATCGAAACGGCGATCCAGGCCCTCAAGTCCGGCGCCCGCGACTACCTGGTCAAACCCTTCAAACCCGAACAACTGCGCCATATCGTTCATACCTGTCTCGAGCAGAGACGGCTGCTCGACGAAAATACGCACCTCAAGAGCCAGATCCGCCTCTTTCAACAGGGACAGCATCTGGCGTCCCTTCTGGAGATCCATCGACTCCTTCCGCGCTCGCTCGAGCTGCTGTTGCAGGAGACCGGGGAGGGGCGTGGATTCGTTTTTCTGCTGGGGAGCACAGGCCACGTCAACCAGTTTCCTGCTCTGGAAGGGGTGGAGGAGGCCGAAGCTGCCGTGCTGGCAGAGGAACTCCTGGCGCATTTCGCCCAGAGCCCGGCCGGCACCGTCCTGCATGCGAACGAACTCCCCACGATCGAGAACGGCCCCGCCGACCTGCAGGCGGCGTGGCTCTTCCCCCTGTACAATGAAAACGAGCTCAAGGGGGGAATCGTCCTGACGAACAAACTCGGCAAAGGCGCTTTCTTTCCGCGCGAATCGCTGCTTTTTCTGGGTGAGCAGACAGCCCTCGGTTTTCATAATGCCTGCATCTACCAGGGAACGTGTGAACTGATCCACGTCGACGACCTCACCGGGCTGCACAACTACCGCTACCTGCAGACGATCCTGAACAGGGAAGTGAGGCGCACCGAGCGCTACGGCCTCTCGTTCAGTCTCATCTTCATCGACCTGGACCGTTTCAAGCACGTTAACGACAATCACGGACATCTGGCCGGCAGCGCCGCCCTTCGCGAGGTCGGCGAGGTGCTGCGCCAGGTGGTGCGCGAAGTCGATCTCATTTTCCGCTACGGGGGGGACGAATTCACTGTCCTGCTCGTCGAGACCGACACCCGGGGAGCCGCAGCGGTCGCCGAACGCATCCGCCTGGCGATCGAACACCACACCTTCCTGCAGAGCATGAACCTGGAAATCCGGCTCACCGCAACGGTAGGCTACGCCTGCTACCCCGAAGACACCCGGTGCAAGGAACAGATCATCGACATCGCCGACCGGGCGATGTACCAGGGGAAACGCTTCCGCAACGTCTCCCGCGGCGCCCGGGATCTGGAGCAGGTCCGCGAGGTCGATGGCACCCCTTGAGGTCAATTTTGAATTCTGAATTTTGAATTCACTCCTGGCTCCTGGCTTCCAACTCCCAACTCCTAACTTCGAGGTTTTTCAAAGAGTGAGCATCACGGGCATCAAAGGGATGAACGATATCCTGCCGGGCGAGGTTGAGACCTGGCAGTTTCTGGAAGAGACGGCCCGTAGGGTTTTTCGCACTTACGGCTTCGCAGAGATCCGCACCCCGGCGGTGGAAAAGACCGAACTTTTCTGCCGCTCGATCGGCGAAGCGACCGACATCGTCGAAAAAGAGATGTATACCTTCCGGGACAAGAGCGAAAATTCCATCACGCTGCGCCCTGAAGGAACGGCGTCGGTGATGCGCGCCTTCATCGAGCACAAGATGTACGCGCAGGATCCGGTGGCGAAACTATATTATCTCGGCCCGATGTTCCGCTATGAACGCCCGCAGAAAGGGCGCTACCGCCAGTTCCACCAGATCGGCGCCGAGGCGATCGGCGTCGACGACCCGCGCATCGACGCACAGATCCTCGTCATGCTCTCCCACTATCTCGACGCGGTGGGGATCGATGAGCTCGAACTCCAGTTGAACTCCCTGGGGTGCCCGGAATGCCGGCCTGCCTACAGGGAGCAGCTTCTGGTCTTTCTCGAGCGCAGGCTCGAGAGCCTCTGCGAAGACTGCCGGCGCCGCCATGCCGCCAACCCCCTCAGGAGTCTCGACTGCAAAGTGCCGGGGTGTCGCGAGGCCACGGCCGACGCGCCCGCCATGCTCGATCGGCTCTGTTCGTCGTGTGACGAGCATTTCAACCGAGTCCAGGGGCGCCTTCAGGATCTCGGAACTCCCTACACGCTCAATCCCCGCATGGTGCGGGGGCTCGATTACTACACCAAGACGACCTTCGAGGTGGTGACGGGTAAACTTGGAGCGCAGAATGCGGTGGCTGCCGGAGGGCGCTACGACGGATTGATCCGAAGTCTTGGGGGGCCTCCCCTGCCCGGGATCGGGTTCGCCATGGGAGTGGAGCGCCTGGTGCTGCTCAAATCCCAGGAGCGCATCGCCGCACCGCGCCCCGACTTCTTTTTCGCCGCCCTCGGCGAGCAAGCTGAAAGCCGCGCATTCGGTCTCATGTGCGCACTGCAGCGAAAAGGGATACAGGCCGAAACGGACCTTGAAGGTAAGAGCCTCAAAGCCCAGATGCGCAGGGCAGGCAAGCTGCAGGCCCGATTCACCGTCATCATCGGCGAGGACGAACTCGCCCGCGGTGTTGCCATGGTGCGCGACATGGACGGCGCTACACAGAAAGAGATCCCTCTGGCCGAACTGGAGGAGAGTCTGACCGCCCTGGCGTCGTGATCCGCGAGCTATCCCCTTGACGTGCGGGGAATCCGCTCTCTATAATTTCTTTTTTTCGCCCCACGGGGGCGTACACAATCATGGGGAGGACAATCTACCTTGAACGACATCCTGGGTGACTGGAAACGGACTCATTACTGCGGGCATCTCTCGGCCGCCGACATCGGGCGTGAGGTCTGTCTCATGGGCTGGGTCATGCGCCGCCGCGACCACGGCGGTCTCATCTTCATTGACCTTCGCGACCGCGAAGGGATCGTTCAGCTCGCCCTCGATCCCGATCGGGACCCTGAGGCTCACGCCAAGGCCGATCGGGTCCGCAATGAATTCGTCGTTGCCGCCCGCGGAATGGTCTCCAGGCGCCCCGAGGGGACCGTCAATCCGCGCATGACGACTGGAGAGGTCGAAATCGAAGTTCGGGAACTGCGCATCCTTAATACCGCCAAGACCCCTCCCTTCATGATCGACGAATTCGGCGAGGTTGCCGAGAACATCCGCCTCAAGCACCGCTTCCTCGATCTGCGCCGACCGGCCCTGCAGCAGAATCTCATGCTTCGCCACCGGGTCGCGCGCACCGTGCGCACCTATCTCGACGGACAGGGATTTCTCGAGATCGAGACGCCGGTGCTTACCAAAAGCACTCCCGAGGGGGCGCGGGACTACCTGGTGCCGAGCCGAGTCAATCCCGGGACGTTCTACGCCCTTCCCCAGTCTCCCCAGCTTTTCAAGCAGCTCCTGATGGTTTCCGGCTTCGACCGTTATTGCCAGATCGTCAAATGCTTCCGCGATGAAGACCTTCGCGCCGACCGTCAGCCCGAGTTCACCCAGATCGACTGCGAGATGAGCTTCGTCAACCGTGACGACGTCCTCGCCGTCATGGAAGGGATGATCGCTACCGTTTTCAGGGAGGCCCTCGGCGTCGAAGTTCAACTGCCGATGCAGCGCATGACCTACGCCGAGGCGATGGAGCGCTTCGGCGTGGACAACCCCGACCTTCGTTTCGGCCTGGAGCTCAGGGACATTTCGGCCATCGTCGACGGGTGCGGCTTCAAAGTCTTCACCGATGCCCTCGCAGGCGGCGGCCTCGTCAAAGCGATGAACGCCAAGGGGTGCGCCGGCTTCTCCCGCAAGGAGATGGACGACCTGACCGACTTCGTCAAGATCTACGGCGCCAAAGGACTCGCCTACGTCAAGGTCACCGAGGACGGGTGGCAGTCCCCCATCGCCAAGTTCTTCGATGCCGAAACCATGGCCGAAATCGACAAGACCCTGGGCTCCGCGCCGGGCGATCTTCTCCTGTTTTCCGCCGACACCTTCCGCGTCGCCAACGAATCGCTCGGTCGGCTGAGGGTGCATCTCGGCAACAAACTCGGTCTCACCCGCAAGGACGAGTTCCGCTTCGTCTGGGTCACTGACTTCCCTCTGCTCGAGTGGGACGGGGAAACGCGCCGCCATGTGGCGGTGCACCACCCCTTCACCGCCCCCATGGACGAAGACGTCCCCCTGCTCGACACCGACCCGGGCAAGGCGCGCGCCAAGGCCTACGACCTCGTTTTGAACGGCTCTGAGATCGGTGGCGGCAGCATCCGTATCCACGACCAGGCGGTTCAGAGCAAGATGTTCAACCTGATGGGAATCGGAGCCGAAGAAGCACGAGAAAAGTTCGGCTTTCTCCTCGACGCACTCGAGTTCGGAGCGCCTCCCCACGGAGGGATCGCCTTCGGCCTCGACCGTCTGGTAATGATCCTGACCGGCTCCGATTCGATCCGCGACGTCATCGCCTTCCCAAAAACCCAGAAAGCGACCTGCCTCATGTCCGAGGCTCCGGGCGTCGTCGACGAGAAACAGCTTCGCGAACTCTCCATTCGCCTGGCCACTCGCCCCAAGTAGCCGGCACTTCAAGCTGACAATCCGGAAAAGGGACGGCCTCGTGGCCGTCCCTTCACTCATCGTGACCCACGGCGCCGCTCAGATGCTGAAAACCTTAACCATAATATTGATCATCATTCTGTCCGGTTGCGCTTCGCCTCCACGAGACGAACTCCAGTCGGCCCGCTCTGCCCTGACGCAGGCGCAGCATGCCGGCGCGCCGACCCTTACTCCGGAGGCCTACCGTACGGCACTGGAGTCCCTTCGGCTGGGCGAATCCCTCGTCAGGCAAAAGGACTATGCAGAAGCCCGTCGCGTTCTCCCACTGGCCGAACAACAGGCCCGAGACGCCATTCTCCTGGCAGCCAACGAGAGAGCGCGTCGAGAAGCCCAAAGAACCACCACAGCGGCAGCCCGCCCCCCGGCGCCTCCACCTCAGCCCGCTCCGCCCCGAGTGGAACGTCCAATCACTCCCCCCCCCAGGGAATTGCAACCTGCACCACCGCAACCGCAGAAGCCCGCTTCACCGACCCGCTACACCGTCGGCGAGGACGAAACGCTGACTTCCATCGCCGCCCGGGAGGAGATCTACGGAGACGCTCTGCTGTGGCCCTTGCTCTACCAGGCCAACCGCGACCAGATCCGTGACCCTCGACGCATTTATCCGGGGCAGATCCTTACGGTTCCGCGCGGAACGCCTTCGCCCGAACTCGATGAAATCCGGGAAAGAGCCCGCCGCTCCGATGTTTTCCCCCGCGCCGGACAAAGCTCCGCGTCCGCTCCCTCCTCCCCCTGAAAAATCCCTGCAAACAGCGTTTTGAGCACCCCTTGAGCCCCCCATCTTTTTCCTTGACACCCTCTAACCTCTCTGTATACTGTATACACATTTCTCATAGCGTCTGAAAGAGAGCTCATTAAAACTCTGGCGATGCTGGCATCGAATCCAAGGAGAGAACATGACGACGAAGAACGCAAAGATCATCTGGAGCGAAATCGATGAGGCCCCGGCCTTGGCCACTTATGCGCTGCTCCCTGTCATCCAGGCCTTTACCAAGGGGACCGGCATCGAGGTAGAGACGCGCGACATTTCCCTTTCCGGCCGGATCATCGCGACCTTCCCCGACAGGCTCCGGGAAGACCAGCGGGTTCCCGACCATCTTTCCGAACTGGGCGAGCTTGTCAAAACCCCCGAAGCCAACATCATCAAGCTCCCCAACATCAGCGCATCCATCCCCCAGCTCCAGGACGCCATCAAGGAGCTCCAGGCCAAGGGCTACAACGTTCCGAGCTATCCCGAGGAGCCGAAGAACGACGAGGAAAAAGAGATCCAGGATCGTTACGCCAAGGTCCTCGGCAGCGCCGTCAATCCCGTGCTGCGTGAAGGGAACTCCGACCGCCGGGCCGCCTCCTCTGTCAAGCAGTTCGCTCAGAAGAAACCCCACAGGATGATGCAGGCATGGCCCGAGGTCTCCCAGTGCCGCGTCGCGCACATGTCGGGCGGAGACTTCTTCGCAAATGAGACCTCGGTTACCCTGGAGAAAGCCACCGAAGCACGGATCGAATTCGTAGCCCAGGACGGCAGCGTGAAGGTGCTGAAGCAGAAGCTTCCGCTGCAGGCCGGCGAGGTCCTTGATTCGACCCATATGGACATCGCGGCCCTTCGTAAGTTCTATGCCGAGACGATCGAGGAAGCCAAAGAGAAGGGGGTGCTTCTCTCTCTGCACCTCAAAGCGACCATGATGAAGATCTCCGACCCGATCCTTTTCGGACATTGCGTTTCGGTCTTCTTCAAGGACGCCCTCGAGAAACACGCCGCCGCCCTGAAGGAAGTCGGCGCAAACCCCAATTTCGGCCTGGCGGACGTTCTGGCGAAACTCGATCGCCTCCCTGCGGACAAGAAGGCGCAGATCGAAGCCGACATCCAGGCCTGCTACAAGACCCGTCCGGCACTGGCCATGGTCGATTCGCGCAAGGGCATCACCAACCTGCACGTGCCCAACGACGTCATCGTCGACGCCTCGATGCCCAACGTCGTTCGCGACGGCGGAAGGATGTGGAACCTCAATGACGAACTGCAGGACACCATCGCCATGATTCCCGATCGCTGCTATGCGACCATGTATCAGGCGATGATCGAGGACTGCCAGAAAAACGGCCAGTTCAATCCCGCCACCATGGGGAGCGTCTCCAACGTCGGCCTGATGGCGCAGAAAGCCGAAGAGTACGGCTCCCACGACAAGACCTACACCGCACCCGCCAACGGCGTCATCCGCATCGTGGACGCCTCCGGCGCCGTTCTGCTCGAGCAGAAGGTGGTTGCCGGCGATCTCTTCCGCGCCTGCCAGACCAAAGACATCGCCATCCGGGATTGGGTGAAGCTCGCCGTCAACCGCGCCAAGGCCTCCGGCTCTCCGGCGGTCTTCTGGCTCAACGAAGAGCGTGGGCACGACGCACAGCTCATCAAGAAGGTCAACACCTACCTCAAGGATCATGACACCACGGGCCTCGACATCCGCATCATGAAGCCTGTCGACGCCATGAAGTTCAGTTGCGAGCGCATCAGAAAAGGGCTCGACACCATTTCGGTGACCGGCAACGTCCTTCGCGACTACCTCACCGACCTTTTCCCGATCCTCGAGCTCGGAACGAGCGCACGCATGCTCTCCATCGTTCCTCTGCTGGCGGGTGGCGGTCTCTTCGAGACAGGCGCCGGAGGCTCGGCTCCCAAGCATGTCCAGCAGTTCCTCAAGGAAGGACATACGCGTTGGGACTCCCTCGGCGAGTACTGCGCCCTTGTCCCTTCTCTCGAACTCGTGGCGGAGAACTACAAGAACGCCAAAGCCAAGGTGCTGGCCGAGACACTCGATCAGGCCATCGGCAAATACCTGGAAAACGGCAAGCTCCCCTCGCGCAAGGTCAATGAGATCGACAACCGGGGCAGCACTTTTTACCTGACCCTCTACTGGGCCCAGGCACTTGCAGCCCAGGACAAAGACGCCGAACTCAAGAAGCGCTTCACCCCGGTCGCCAAGGCGCTGACGGAAAACGAAGCCAAGATCGACCAGGAGCTTCTCGCAGCTCAGGGACGCCCCGCAGACGTCGGCGGCTACTTCCGCCCCGACCCGGTGAAGGCTGCCAAAGAAATGCGCCCCAGCGCAACGCTGAACGCAATCATCGACGCAATGTAAGCTTGACCGGTATCCATCCGAATTCCCGAATGGATACCGGTGAGTTTTTCTGTAACGGTAAAACGAACTCTTTCATCTCAGGAGGAAACTCATGGCCAGACCGAAAATCGCTTTGATTGGTGGTGGACAGATCGGCGGCGTTCTCGCACAACTTTGTGCCCTGCGCGAACTCGGCGACGTTGTGCTTTTTGACATCGTTGAGGGCCTTCCCCAGGGCAAGTGCCTCGACATCGCCGAGGCATCTCCTGTCGACGGTTTCGACGTCGAGCTGAAGGGAACCAACGATTACAAGGACATCGAAGGGGCCAATATCGTCATCGTCACCGCCGGCCTTCCCCGCAAGCCCGGCATGAGCCGTGACGACTTGATCGAGGTCAACTCCAAAATCATGACCCAGGTGGCCCAGGGCATCAAGCAATACGCCCCCGACTCCTTCGTCATTGTCATCTCCAATCCCCTCGACGCCATGGTCACCCTGTGTCAGAAGATCACGGGCTTCCCCTACAACCGCGTCATCGGCCAGGCCGGCGTTCTCGACTCGGCCCGTTTCCAGTCTTTCATCGCCTGGGAACTCGGCGTCTCCGTAAAAGACGTCAATGCCATGACCCTTGGCGGCCACGGCGACGACATGGTTCCCCTCGTCCGCTATGCCAGCGTCAACGGCATTCCGGTCATGGAGCTCCTCGAGCGCAAGTACAAGGACAAGGCCAAGGCCAAGGAGGTCATGGAAGCCATGGTCAAGCGCACCCGCGGCGCCGGCGGCGAAGTCGTCGCGCTTCTCAAGACCGGCAGCGCTTTCTATTCCCCCGCCTCTTCGGCTATTGCCATGGCCGAGTCGATCCTCAAGGATCAGAAGCGCGTTCTGCCCACCTGCGCCTTCCTGCAGGGTGAGTTCGGCGTCAACGGCTACTATGTCGGCGTCCCCTGCGTTCTGGGCGCCAACGGCATCGAGCAGATCATCGAATTCGAACTCGACGCAGAAGAGCAGGCGATGATGGATAAATCCGTCGCCGCCGTAAAAGGGCTCGTCGACAGCCTTAAACTGTAATTTTGGGTTGCCCGAAAAAAGAAGAAAAGAAGGGCAATGGCAACATTGCCCTTCTTTTCTGTCTCCCAATGAAACAAAACAGCGTCTCATCGGAAAAACACCTTGTATTAAGGGAATAACTTCTGGTAAATTTTTCGCAGTTGAGTTACCATAAAAGAGTTTTTTTCACCCGTCCCAAACGGGATCCACGCAAAGAGGAGAACAAGGGGAAATGAGCAGTTCAAACGAAGCCGTCCAGAAGAAAGGTTCCACGCCGCGGATCGAGGTCATCGAAAGATACTGCAAGGGGTGCAGTATCTGCGTTGAGTTCTGTCCCACCAGAGTCCTGGAGATGGAGACCTTTGTCGTCCAGGTAGTCAAGCCCGAGGCCTGCATCAAATGCATGCAGTGCGAACTGCGGTGTCCTGACTTCGCCATCAAGGTCCATACGGAATAATTCCCAGAGGAGGTCGTTCAAGTGGCTAAGAAAGTTGCTCTGCTGCAGGGGAACGAAGTCTGTGCACACGCCGCTGTCTACGCAGGCGCCCAGTTCTTCGGAGGCTACCCTATTACTCCTTCCACGGAAGTGGCTGAAGTTCTCTCCGTTGAGCTTCCCAAAGTGGGTGGAAAATTCATTCAGATGGAAGATGAAATCGCCGCAATGGCTTCCGTAATCGGGGCCTCCCTGACCGGCGCCAAATCGATTACCGCGACCTCCGGCCCCGGCGTTTCGCTGAAGCAGGAACTTATCGGCTATGCATGCATCGCCGAAATCCCCTGCGTCATCGTCAACGTCATGCGCGGCGGACCCTCCACCGGCATGCCGACCGGCCCCGGCCAGTCCGACGTGCAGCAGGCCCGTTGGGGCACTCACGGCGATCACGCCGCCATCGCCCTGGCGCCCTCTTCCTGTCAGGAGATTTTCTCCGAGACCGTGCGCGCTTTCAATCTCGCAGAAAAGTACCGTATGCCGGTTCAGGTTCTCTATGACGAGATCGTCGGCCACATGCGCGAGCGCATCGAATTCCCTGAGCCGGGCGAACTCGAAGTCATCGATCGCGCCAAGCCGACTGTTGCTCCCGAGCAGTACAAGCCGTACGACACCTCTTTCGGTGACGTTCCTCCTCTGGCCGCCTTCGGCAGCGAATATCGCTTCCATGTCACCGGCCTGAACAAGGCCCAGGACGGCTTCCCGACGACCAAGGCCGAACTCGTCGATGACGAGCAGCGCCGCCAGATCCGCAAGGTCGAAAACGAGACCGCCCGCGCCGACATCGAGAAGAATGAAGAGTACCTGACGGAGGACGCCGAAATCATCGTCTTCGCCTATGGTTCCATCGCCCGCAGCGCCCGCTATGCCGTCAATGAGCTGCGCAAGGAAGGGATCAAGGCCGGTCTTTTCCGCCCCATCACCCTCTGGCCCTTCCCCGAAAAGCGCGTCGCCGCACTGGCCAAGCAGGCCAAGGCGATCGTCGTTGCGGAGATGAACCTGGGTCAGATGGTTCACGAAGTCGAACGCGTTTCCAAGGGCGCTTGCACCATCGCCGGAGTCTTCCGGGTGGACGGCGAGCCGATCAATCCCGGTCAGATCATGGATAAAGTCAAGGAGGTTCGGTAAATGGCTTACGATTACGAAAAATCGATCCGCCCCGGGAAATTGCCCCACATCTGGTGCCCCGGCTGCGGTCACGGCATCGCAATGAAGGGTCTGATCCGGGCCATGGACACCTGCGGCCTCGATAAGAACAATACCGCCATCGTTTCCGGCATCGGCTGCGCAAGCCGTCTCCCCGGCTACATGGATTACTGCACCCTTCACACCGCCCACGGCCGCGCCGCCGCCTTCGCTACCGGCGTCAAGATGGCCAAGCCCGAAATGAACGTTATCGTCATGGGCGGCGACGGCGACGGAACCGCTATCGGCGGCAACCACTTCATTCATGCCTGCCGCCGCAACATCGACATGACCTACGTCATCTTCAACAACTTCATCTACGGGATGACCGGCGGCCAGTTCTCCCCCTGCACCCCCACCGGAGACAAGGCTTCCACCACCCCCTACGGCAACCCTGATCCTATCTTCGACATCAGCAAGCTGGCCATCGGCGCCGGTGCGACTTTCGTCGCCCGCACCACCGCCTTCCACGCGACGCAGATCGACAAACTGATCGCCGAGGGGATCAAGCACAAGGGGATGTCGGTCATCGAAGTTCTTGACGACTGCCCCACCACTTACGGACGCCGCAACAAGTTCCGCAGCGTTGTCGACATGATGAAGCGCCTGAAGGAAATCGCCGTCCCTGTCGCCGCCGCTTCGAAAATGACGGCTGAGCAGCTTGAAGGCAAGGTACTGACCGGCGTTCTGTACAAGGAAGATAAGCCGGAGTACTGCGAACAGTACGCCAAAGTCATCGCCAAGGCTCAGGGCCGGGCGGTCTGATCATCGCGAGGAGGAAACGAGCAATGGCAAAACGTACCGAAATCCGTTTCTCCGGCGCCGGTGGTCAGGGTCTGATCACCGCCGGAATCATCCTGGCCGAAGCGGCCTCCATCATCGAGGGGAAGCATGCCGTTCAGTCCCAGAGCTACGGCCCTGAGGCCCGCGGCGGCGCTTCCAAGTCCGAGGTCATCATCTCCGACGGCCCCATCGATTACCCCAAAGCGACGACTGTCGACGCCTGTCTCGCCATGACGCAGGAGTCCGCCGACAAGTACGCCAACGGCATCAAGAAGGGGGGCGTTCTGCTCCTTGACTCAGACTTCGTCAAGCGGGAGCCGCAGGGGGATTTCAAGACCTACAAATTCCCCATCATCCGCACCGCCAAGGAAGATATCGGCCGCGAAATCGTCGGCAACGTCGTCGCTCTCGGCGCCATGGTCGCCCTGACGGACGTCGTCAGCCGCGAAGCCGGTGAGAAAGCTGTTCTTGCCCGCGTTCCCGAAGCCTTCATCGAGCTCAATAAGAAGGCCTACAACCTGGGATACGACAAGGTTAAGGAACTGCTCAAGTAATCTTGTTTCAAGAAAGCAAAAAGCCCGGAGGCAGCAGCCTCCGGGCTTTTTGCTTTCAGGACAAATTTCCGAGCGTGCTCGTCAGGGGTCAGGCTTTCCCAACTGCCGCCATCGGCGCTTTTTCTGACCGGAGATATTCCTCGGCCTTGGCCACATCGTTCCGGCAGCCGATGAAAACAGGGGCACAATCGTCGATCCGCTTGGGTTCGATGTCGAGGATGCGCTGACGCCCCGTGGAGGCGGCGCCCCCGGCCTGCTCGACCAGAAAAGCCATGGGATTGAGCTCATACAGCAGGCGCAGCTTCCCTTGGGGGGCATTCTGAAGGTGCGGGTAAAGGAAAATTCCTTTTCCCTTCATCAGGATCTGGTTGATATCAGGGACAAAACCGCCGCTGTAACGCAGCTTGGCGCCCTTTTCTTCCATAAAACGTACGAAATTCTCGGTTCCGGGAGTGTAGAGATTGCGCTGTCCGCCCGGGGAGTAAATCTTGCCGGAAGATTCCATTCGCACGTTTTCCCGGGTCAGGGTGTACTCCATGAGCTGGTTCATTGAAAATTCATGAACCCCCTTGCCGGTGGACAGAACAAGAGTGGTGCGCGGGCCGTAAAGAATGTACATGGCCGCCACCTGATTGCGGCCTGGCTGCATCAGGTTCGGTCCCTTGTAAATCGAAACGATCGTGCCGACCGCAAGGTTCACGTCAACGAGGGAGGAGCCGTCGAGGGGATCGTAGGCAACCGAATACTTCTCCTCGCATTCGGGATCCATGGGGATGATCTCGCTCGTCTCTTCGGAGGCAAGATTGGCAATGACCCCTGAATGAAGCATCCTCTTGCGGATGATCCGGTCCGAGAGTACATCGAGCGCCAGTTGCTGTTCCCCGTAAAGGTTGGATGTACCGGCCACCCCGAGATCGCCGGTGCGAATCGAGTTGACAATATATTTTGAGGCGTCTGCCATTTCGCAGATCACCCGCGTCAGATCCCTGTCCTCCTCCGTTTCCCGAAGATAATGGCGCAAGTCGATTTGAAACTTGGTCTTTCCCGGTTCAGACATTCATTCCCCTTTCCCCAGCTCCGCTGGCTACCATAATTTAAAAAATATTAACACGAAGCCTGCAAGCAGGCAACCTTCATTTCTCCGGCTTCATCTGATTCTTCAGAGGCGCTTTATGCAGCAGAGATATAAGGCAAAACGACGGGGCTTGGTCATAGATAAGGCCCCTCCGAAGAGGGGCCTTTAGGGTTGTCGGGTCAGCGGGCATGCTTCCTTGGTTTGGGAACGCTGTGAAACCTTTCGTTTTTGTATTCGCGATCCCACTTGCGTAGCGATTCCTTGATGGCCTCCTCGGTTTCAGCCATGGCCTCTGCATGTCGTTCCATGATGTCCAGCGATTCGTCGAGACGTTCGATGTTGACGTGACTCACATTCACCATTTCTTCCCGGTTGTTCAACTCGGCCATGATACCTCCTTACGGCAGTTGCGGCCCGCCCCGCACCGCCACTGGACGCACACGAGCGGGAACGGGCAAGAAAAGGTTTCAGTCAGATTATAACACAGCGCTTGACGGCTCAACGAGCAAAAACACAATTCGCATCTACCCGGTTGATCGGTCAGCGTCTTGGGTCGTTCTCGGCGGACGTCGGCCGCTACGCAGGATGTCGATCATCTCCTGGTGGATGAGGCCGTTGCTGGCCAGACATTCGAAGCCGTAGATATCAAACCGATTCCCGTCAAAGTCGGTGACCATCCCGCCGGCCTCCTCCACCAGGAGCTTGCCTGCGGCGACATCCCACGGTTTGAGCTTCATTTCCCAATACCCGTCCAGGCGACCTGCCGCCGTGTTGGCAAGATCGAGACTGGCCGCGCCCGCACGGCGGCAGGCCTGTGCAGTGCCCTGAAATCGGGTGAAATGATCGAGATTGTTGACCGGACTGGTCTTGCGGTCATAGGGAAAGCCTGTGGCAATCAGGCCGTCCTCCAGTCGGGGAGTCTTCGACACCCGAAGGGGAATGTCATTGAGCCATGCCCCTTCTCCCCTTTGCGCATAGAAAAACTCATCGTGAACGGGGTTGAAAATGGCTCCGTGAGTGACCTGTCCATCGACCTCGAGCGCAATGGAGATTGCGAACCAGGGAAAGCCGTGAGCGTAATTGGTCGTGCCATCGAGGGGATCGATGATCCAGCGGTACCGTGAAGTGCTCCGGCCGTAATCGGACTCCTCAGCCAAAACATCATGAAGGGGGAAGACACGGCGCAGCGCTCCAACTATGGCCGATTCGGCCTCCCTGTCCGCCTCGGTGACCAGATCGACCTCCCCCTTGTGCTCGACGGCATCGACGCGACCGAACTTGCGCATCAGAACCTTGCTCCCCTCGTGTGCGGCTTCCAGAATGATTTCTTTCATCACCTTTCCTGTACATTTCGAGTTGGACGGCTTGAAAAAGTTGTCGCCTGGACTTCAGATTCGGGAAAAAAGACTATTGTAAAAAGGTATCACAGACCGCGGTTTTTCAAGGCTGATTCCCGCAATCAGCGTCCCACACCCCCCTTCGGCTCTTTG
The DNA here is from genome assembly GCA_029289095.1 of Desulfuromonadales bacterium. Classification (GTDB taxonomy): domain Bacteria; phylum Desulfobacterota; class Desulfuromonadia; order Desulfuromonadales; family JACZKF01; genus JARFUG01. The sequence continues at coordinate 14,297 of JARFUG010000037.1, read as the reverse complement.
CCGCCATCGGTTGGCTCGTCGAACGTGGATCCCTTCACGAAAAAGCGTACTGTGGATTTTTGCAACTCGGGAGAGGTCGGGAGATCTGAAGGAAGAGCCCGGAACAGGGTTAAGCACAAGCAGATGCAGGGTCATCTCGGGGAAGTTCTTCAGGCGAAGGACGAGTTCCGCTATTTCGGCATCGGTATCGTTTACCCCTGACACCAGAAGATAGTTGAGCCCTGTCTTGCGGCGCCTCCGAACCGGAAGGTGCGGCCAGATCTCGGCGAGTCTGCTCCATAACTCACCGAGATCCGGACCGCGGGGCACAAGCCTACGGTGCACGGCAGCGCTCCCCGCGTGCACAGAAAGCATCAGACCGTTATGGGGTGCGCTCAGGAATTCGCAGAGAACGGAAATGGGCGCTCCCGTGGTGGTGAGTGAAACCGGAAGCTTTCTCTTTCGTCCCCACTCCACAAACATGCGCACCGCATCGGGATTGTGCAGAGGTTCTCCTATTCCGGAAAGAGTGACGCGCTGGACACGGTGTCCAACTCCCATGGCTCCTGCGACCTGATCGATCATCTCCTGCAGTGTCAGATTGCGTTTGAGCCCTCTCGATCCCGAAGCGCAGAAGGGGCAGCCGACTGCGCAGCCGACCTGCGTGGAGATGCAGAGAGTGCCGCTGCCGTAGTAGACCGCCTCGACGCTCAGGCCGTCGGAAAGAGAATGTGAAATGCGAAAGTTTGTCGTCTCCGTCACGATTACTCCTGGAAATGACGTAACGGCCACCAATATAGATGCTGGTGGTCGTTTTGTCATCAATTCTAGGAGCTTCAAGACGCCGTTTCAAAGGGAACCCACGTCCACAGGGGGCGATCCACTCAAGGTGATCCATTGCTCTTCGAAATTCTGCGCACAGGCGCCGAACCTGTCCCAAGGCAGGATTTGTCCCCTCTTGCGAAGTTTTCCCTTGCAGGAGCAGCCGCAAAGGGGTATTAGGTTATTCGAATATCATTTAAGGGGTCAAAATGGAAGCCGATCTATCCAATGAATGGGCCGCCGTTCTGAAGGCACTCGCCCATCCCACCCGCCTGCAGATCGTCGCAGAGCTGCTTGAGGGGACCAAGTGCGTGACGGATATGGAGGAGATCCTTCCCGCGTCGCAGGCAAACATTTCCCAACACCTGACCGTTCTGCGCCATGCGAATCTGGTCGATTTCGCGCAGGACGGATCGTTGCGCTGCTACTATCTCAGCCGCCCGAAGGTGGTGGAGGGGATATTCACCCTTCTTTCCGGGGATTTGCCGGTCATCCGCAAGACGAAGGAGCAGATCGGCCGGGAGAAGGAGTCGGCACGACAAGGAGGGTAAGTCATGATGAAGATCTACCTCGACTACAACGCCAGCACCCCCATCGCCCCGGAAGCCGTCGAGGCGATGCGCCCCTTCCTGAGGCAGCACTACGGCAATCCTTCCAGTCTCCATTGGGCCGGCATGCCGGCGAAGGATGCGGTGGAGCGGGCTCGGGCACGGGTCGCCGCCCTGCTCGACTGCGACCCCACCGAAGTGGTTTTCACCAGCGGCGGGAGCGAGTCGAACAATCACGCCCTCAAGGGAGTCTTTTTCGCCCATCGGGAGCGCGGCGACCACATCATCACCACGGCGGTGGAGCACCCCGCGACCCTCAACCCCTGCCGCTTCCTGGAGAGGCTCGGGGCGAAGGTCACCGTCCTCCCCGTCGACCGGTTCGGCCGGGTGAACCCGGAGGACGTGCGCCGTGCGATCACCCCCGGGACGATCCTCATCACCGTGATGCACGCCAACAACGAAGTCGGGACGATCCAGCCGATCGCCGAGATCGGCGCCATCGCCAGGGAGGCCGGGGTTCTCTTCCACACCGATGCCGCCCAGAGCGTCGGCAAGATTCCCACACAGGTCGATGCCCTCGGGGTCGACCTTCTCTCCGTTGCCGGGCACAAGCTCTATGCCCCCAAGGGGATCGGCGCCCTCTATATCCGCGAGGGGACGCGCATCGAGCCGTTCATCCACGGCGCCGGACACGAAGGGGGGCGAAGGGGCGGGACGGAGAATGTCCTGCTGTCGGTGGCCCTCGGAGCGGCCTGCGAGGTGGCCCGCGGATCGAGCGACATCCCTCGGGTGCTCGAGCTGCGCGACCGCTTCTGGGACGGACTGCGGGAGACCTTCGGCGAGCGGGTAACGCTGAACGGTCACCCGGCAGAGCGGCTTCCCAATACTCTCAGCGTCAACTTCGTCGGCCGGATCGGCGCGGAGATCCTGGGGAAGCTGCCGCAGGTTGCCGCCTCCACGGGCTCGGCCTGCCATGCCGGTTCGGTGACCCTATCCCCCGTCCTTGCCGCCATGGGCGTCCCCGTGGAAGAAGGGATGGGAGCGATCCGGTTCAGCCTTGGCAGGTTCACAACCCGGGAGGAACTGGAAGAAGTCCTTGAGCTTTTTCGCGCAGCCCTGTCCGGGTCTTGAAGTTTTGCCAGAGCGACCTCCTGCAGGGCAATCCCTGAAAGGCGCCTTCTCATGGGTGATGCACACCGCCCCGGTAACTCCACCTCTCCCGAGGCAGATGAGCAGATCGCCTGTGGCAGCCGCCCGGGCGCCGAAAGAATCGATCGCGCATCGGCGGCATCGCTTCCTTCACTTGCGGGGAGCAACGTCAGCCCAACCTTCAAAATCGCCTGCGCTCTTGCGCTCCTGTGGTATTTTTCGAGTCACTTCTTCCCTATCCATGTCGAGATCGCCGGAAAGGACATCCCCGTCAACGCGGCTGCCGGATCCTATCTGATCCCTCTTTTCGGGATATACCGCTACCGCACGGAAACCGATCCCTACCAGAAGAAGAGAATCGTCTGGATCGTCGGCCTCTACCTCCTCCTGTGGGTCATCATCCCCGCCCTGCTCGGCTTCCGGGAGGTCGTCCCTCAACTCGATGGCCGAGAGCGGGTCTTTCCGGCGATCCATTATGTGGAGTCCCTCGGCTTTCTGCTCTTTTTTATCCCGATCCTCCTGCTCGGCCGAAGGGCCGACTGCGGGTGGTGCTGCCCCTGTGTCGCGTCGAGGGAGACCTTTGCGGCGGCCTTCCGGAAGGCGACGCTCAAAGGCGATGCATGGTGGTGGCTGCGGTATCTCAAATGGATCAATGTGGCCGCGGTTCTGCTCTTTCTGGCTGCGCTGTCCGTCTCGCCGCATACCGCCTACAGCACCTACGGCATCCCCTTCTATGCCTATCTGTTGGGGATCTACTATCTGAGCTTTCTATTCATCCCCTGGAGCGGTTCCCGCAATTTCTGTCGATGGGGTGTCCGTGGGGCGGGATATGGGGGATTCTCGGATATGTCGGATTTTACCGGCTGCGGGCCGATTCCCAGCGCTGCACCGGGTGCGGATTGTGCGAGAAAGTCTGCGACATGGGGATTCCACTGCGCCGCTACATCAAGGAAGGAGGGGTGGTTCGCACCCCCGAGTGCATGGGGTGCGGCCGCTGCGTTACCGTTTGCCCCGCCAGAGCCCTAAAGATTCACGATGCCCGGGATTGGTTAAGAACGAAGTGGGATGGAGCGACCGGCACGGGCAAGTCCTAAGCCTGGGGCACCCCGGCCGCCCCCTGACCGCTCCGGAGCGGGGGCAAATTGCTGGCCCAAGCACCCCCTCCGGCTTCTGCTCCGGAAATTTCTCGCTGAAGGGAAAAACCCATTATGAAAATTACAATCTCTTTGTGCGCTCTGTTGATGGTCGGCGCCCTCACCGTTGGAGCGATGGGCGATGTGATCGTCATCGACGATTTCGAAGGAGGTCTGCGTGCGCAGTGGGAAGAGAAGGTGTTCGAAGGGCGTACCGTCTACACGGTCGTGACGGAGAACGGCAATCACGTTCTGAGGGCGGACAGCCGGGCTTCCGCATCGGGGCTGATCTTCCGGATCGACTACGACGTGAAGGAGTATCCGATCCTGACCTGGCGCTGGAAGGTGGAGAACATTCTGGAGAAAGGGGACGAGACCCGCAAGGACGGAGACGACTACGCCGCCCGCGTCTATGTCGTCTTTCCCCATTGGTTCCCTCCGCGAACGCGCAGCATCAACTATATCTGGGCCAACAAACTTCCACAGGGCGAGCATGTCCCCAACCCCTATTTCCGCAATGCCGTCATGGTTGCCGTGCAAAGCGGCGAGGAAGGGATCGGCCGGTGGCACACCGAGCGCCGCAACGTTCTGGAGGACTACCGGCTGATCTTCGGCGCCGATCCGCCCCTGGCCGGCGCCGTGGCGATCATGACCGACACCGACAACACCGGCGAGTCGGCGACCGCATTCTACGACGACATCCGCCTGGAGAGGAATGAGAAGGAGTATCGATGACCCGCAGGATTATCTCGACTACAACGCAAGCACCCCCGTCGCGCGGGAGGCGCTGGGGCCGCATGCGAGACAGCGGCAGACTGGATCGACGCGCCGGAGGTGCGTGCTCTGCGGGACCGATTCTGGGAAGGGTTGCAGGAGAGCTTCGGCGATCGGATCACCCTGAACGGCCACCCGACCGAGCGCCTCCCCAATACGTTGAATGTCAATTTCGTCGGAAGCATCGGTTCGCAAATTCTGGCACGGATGCCCGAGGTTGCCGCCTAACCGGTTCGGCCTGCCACGCGGGATCGGTGACGCTTTCGCCGGTCCTCGCTGCCATGGGCGTTCCGATCGAGAAGGAATGGGGGCGATCCGCTTCAGTCTCGGCCGCGCGACGACCAGGGATGATGTGGAGGAGGTGCTCGGGGATCTTCGAGCCGCGCTTTCTGAGGTCTGAAGAGACTTCTCACCTGCCCCAGATCGGATCGGCTCCAAACTGCTCCCGAAGGCGCTCCTCGGGAATCTGTTCAAGAAATTCCTCCCTGCTGAACGAAAAGCGATAATTTCGGCAATAAGCCGTCACCGTACGGTAAGCTTCGTTGATTCTCCGGATACGCTCGCCCTCCGCGACGCCGGCATCGGGATGAAACCGCTTGACCAGTTGCCGATGTCGAGACTTGATCTCGCCCAACGACGCCCTCTCCGGCAAAGAGAGGACCTCCATCGCTTCCCTCAGCTCTTCATAGTTCATCTCCAGTCAACCCTCCCTTTGAAATTTCTGGTAAAAGCATAGCCATTTTCATCCGCAGTGGCAAACTCGCGCGGGAGACGCCTGCGAGAAAGGAAATGATTCGGCGCAAAAAAATTGCCACCACCCCGCGAGTGGGGTGGTGGCCAGTGTCACAGGAGGATGAGGGTAGAAATCAGAAGGAATAGGCCAGGTTGATTCCGCCGAGCCATTCGGAATCGATGGCTTGCTTGGCTCCGGAACTGATCCCTGAAGAGTAAAGTACAGAGGGCGTGATGACGAGATGCTCGCTCAGCGCATAATCGAGGCTGAGGCCCAGTTCGTAGTTATGCCAGTCGCGATAGTCGCCCACCCCATAGTCGCTGGCCTGATTGTAGCTGATCAGGGCGCTAAGGTTGAGGCTGAGATTGTCGATCAGATCAAGAGTGTGACCGATTTCCGCAGTGAAGAAAAGTCCGTCGGAATCGGCCTTGTCCCAGTCGTAGTACACGGCGATGACGGGATTCAGGATCGTGTTCGCCCCAACGGCGAGATAAAGTTCGTTGGTATGCTCGGCTCCGTCCACGGCGTAAAAAATGTTGCCGGCGCTCACCCAGAAAAGATCGCTAAGGTCGGCTGAGTAATCGAGTACGATGTCGGTTTCTGTCAACTGACCCGACTGAAGACCAGCCCCTTCGGAACTCTTGAGCTGCAGATTGCTCCAGAAGCTCAGGGTGAACCCTTTGGCGCTCAGATCCACTCCCCCCTGAACGACTGGTTTGCCGCCGCTCAGGTCAAAACCTCTCCAGAGGTACTTGTCGAAGACACCCACATAGGCGCCCCCGCTGATTTCGGAAGCCGCCTCCGCTGCCGGGGCGAACCCGGCCCCGAGAGCCGCAATGGCGAACAGACCTGCAATAAACTTCTTCATCGTCATCGTGCTTTTCTCCTTTTTGAGGGGTAAGACCCGGCCGGAGATCGTCTCCGACCGGAAATTCGATTGCATTTCGTAAAGGTGACTCAGGACTGCTTTACCGGCTTGGCGGAAGGAGCTGCCATGGCTGCGGCGGCGCCGAATCCGGCGGCAAGCCCGGAGCCCCCCCCGACATTGACCGTCTGGAAATCGGGATAGGCTTCGAGTCCGAGTTCGGTCCGATCGACGCCGAGAGACTCTTCCTCAACAGAGACGCGGATGCCGACGGTGAACTTCAGGGCGAGCCATGCGACGGCGCTGGTGGCCAGGACGAAGGCCCCGATGGCGACCACTCCGATCAACTGCGTCAGGAAACTTGCATCGCCGTCGCTGATGGGAACGGCCAGAGTTCCCCAGATCCCCGAGACAAGGTGAACAGAAAGGGCGCCGACGACGTCGTCGATCTTGAGCTTGTCGAAGAAGGGGACGGCGAAGACGACCAGGATACCGCCCACGGCGCCGATGAGGATCGCCGCAAGGGGGGAAGGAGCCGCCGGGCCTGCGGTGATGCTGACGAGACCGGCCAGGGCGCCGTTGAGGGCCATCGTAAGGTCGACCTTCTTGTAGAGAATCTGCAACACCGCCATAGCAGCCAGAAGACCGCCCGCCGCAGCGAGGTTGGTGTTGAGATAGACTGTGCCCATCTCGATGGCGGCCTCAGCCGAGCCGAGGGCGAGGACCGAACCGCCGTTGAATCCGAACCACCCCATCCAGAGGATGAACGTTCCGATGGTCGCCAGCGGCAGGTTCGATCCTGGCAGGGGGTTCACCCGGCCGCCAGGTCCGTATTTTCCTCTGCGGGCGCCGAGGATAATGGCCCCCGTCAGCGCCGCCCAACCCCCGACGCTGTGAACGATCGTCGAGCCGGCATAGTCGGCGAAGCCCATCTCGTCGAGCCAGCCGCCTCCCCAGGTCCATGCGCCCTGAACTGGATAGATGAGTCCGGTCAGGATGGCGCAGAAGGCAAGAAAGGGCCACAGCTTGATCCGCTCCGCCACCGTACCCGAGACGATGGAGGCTGCCGTGGCGACAAAGACCATCTGGAAGAACCAGTCCGAACCCGATGAATATTCGGCAGAGAAATCCCCGGCCAGCGCGGCTGCGTCGTCCGCCCCCCACAGTCCGAGGCTACCGATCCAGCCGCCGTCGACGCCGGCGTACATGAGGTTGTAGCCGATCAGGTAATAGAGGACGCCAGCAATCGAGTAGAGGGAGATGTTCTTCAGGCAGATGGTGGCGACGTTCTTCGAGCGCACCAGACCCGACTCCAGCATGGAGAAGCCTGCAGCCATCCACATGACCAGAACGCCGCTGATCAAGAAAGAGAAGGTGTTGAGGATATAGGCCACCTCGGTGATGGGGGCCTCTTCTGCAAGAGCCAGGGCAGGAAGGGACAGCAGTATCCCCGCTGCCGTGAGGGTGAAGAGCTTTTTCATCGGAAAACCTCCTTGATTGTAACTGTTTTTAGATGGAGTCGGCGCCGGTTTCCCCGGTCCGAATGCGCACCGATTGGTCGACGGGGGTAACGAAAATCTTTCCGTCACCGATCCGGCCTGTGCATGCCTCTTTCTGCACGGCGGCCACGACTTCGCTCACCCGCTCGGCAGCGACGATCAACTCGATCTTGACCTTGGGGATGAAATCGATCTGATACTCGGCGCCCCGGTAGAGCTCTGTGTGCCCTTTCTGGCGCCCGAAACCGCGCACCTCGCTGACGGTCATGCCGTTGATCCCGAGATCCGTCAGGACATTCTTGACGTCATCGAGCTTGAACGGCTTGATGATGCATTCAATCTTCTTCATGCCTTCTGTCTCCTTTTGAGAGTGGAGCTGCAAAATAAAAGGCGCCCAATCTTCCTGAGGGTGGAAGATGGGGCGCCTTTGCCCGTAATCGTCGCTTCCGCTATCGACGTCGTTGTCCTTATGGAAGCATTCGGCGGGAAGACCCTGTCACCGGGTTCCGCGATTCGATAATCTATTTAGCATGGGATGTGCCAAGATTTTTATTCTTTGATTTCAGAAGTTTACAGTTCAAAAACTCCAAATTTGCCTAATTTAAAGGCAAGATCTGAAAGTCGATGAACGTTTTGGATGCAGCCTCTCAGACCGGCAGCAGCACGCGAAACACACTTCCCCTGCCGGGCTCGCTTTCGAGAACCAACCGCCCTTCGTGCTCGTTGACGATGTTTCGGCAAATGTAGAGCCCCAGCCCCGTCCCCTCGCCTTCCTTTTTGGTGGTGAAGAACGGATCGAATATATGAGAGCGGATCTCCTCCCCAATACCTGGCCCCGTATCTCCGATCGTCGCCTCGACTTCCTCTCCCGCGACCAGGGTTGTGCGAACCGAGAGAGTCCCCCCCCCTTCCATCACATGGGAAGCGTTCATGATCAGATTGATGAAGACCTGCTTGAGTTTGTTCGGGTCGGCCTGAATCAGCGGAAGGTCGGCATAGTCTTCCCGCAGCTCGATATTGTGCCGAGTCAGTTCGTATCGCACCAGCCGCAACACATCTCTCAGCACCTCGTTGAGGTCGGTTTCACGGCGCAGCGTCTCCTTTGCGCGCGAAAAAGTGAGCAGACTTCCCGTGAGGGCTTTCAGGCGGTCAGCCTCACTCTCGATCCGCTCGAGAATTTCTTTCTGGAAAGGGGGGAAATCTTCGCGCAGCAACAACTGGGCGGCGTAGGAGATCACGGCCAGCGGATTGTTGACTTCGTGAGCGATCCCTGCAGAGAGCCGGCCGACTTCGGCGAGCTTCTCGGACTGGATCATCTGTTCGAGCAGCCGTTTGAACTCGGTGATGTCCTCGACGATGACGACGACCCCTGTCGTCGCATCTCCGTCTCGCAGCGGAGCGAGACGTCGCTTCTGGAAGCGCAGTTCCCCACGCAGATTGCGATGGGCCAGGCGCACCTTCTCCGGCGCACCCCGCCTCAGGACACGGCGGATCCTTTCGCCGAACCCCTCCTCTTCGAGAAGCGGAAAAAGCCGGAGGAGATTTCCGCCGATGGCCATCTCCTCGCTCAGGCCGCTCATTTCCGCCATCTTGCGGTTCCAGCTCGTGATGCACATGCGTGTATCAACCGTATAGATCCCAACGTTGACGGAGCGCAGGATACGGCTGTGAAAGCTGTGCAGACTCTGGTAGCGGGTCGAAACGGCGCGCAGGTTTTCGTACAGACGGGCGTTCTCGATGGCGATGGCGGCCTGGGAGCCAAGGGTCATGAGCGGTGCGATATGCTCGTGTCCGAACGCATCGGGGCAGGGACTCTCCACATTGAAAACGCCGATGACCTTCTCTTTTGCGACAAGGGGGACGGCCAGTTCGCTGCGGGCGCCGTGAATCCCTCGTACATAATCCGGGAGCGTATCGAGGTCGCCGACCAAAATTGGTTCTCCCGTCTCAGCGACTTTCCCCATGACCCCCTGTCCAATGCGAATGAGGCGCCTGGTCGCTTCTTCGTTGTACCCGTAGGAAGCGACCGTACGCAGAAGACCGGAGTCGGTGTCGACCAGCCGAATGATGGCATTCTCAAAGTGAAAGACTTCCCTCGAGATGCGAAGGATACGGTTCAGGAGTTCTTCGAGCTCAACGGTGGATGCCAGCTCCTGACCGATATCAATCAAGGCCTTCAACAGTCTGTCCTGGCGTTCGATTTCTGCAGACTCCATTGCGCCCCCGGCGAAGTGTTTTGCCGATACAGGGGCATAAGGCGTGCCAGTTCGCCGGGTGCTTTTTTTCTTTGTGATTCCGGCTGCTTTTCAAAAAAGCCCTTAGCGGGGATGGAATATCTCTGCCTAAAATTACCGCTGTTCAGATCAAAATCCGTGCAAAAAAGGCAGTTGCCGATGGCATTCTTTCTGCTAGACTCAGCCATGATTCAAAAAATAATAGGAAATTATAATGAAATTGATCGCCTGCACTTACTGTGGTGCAAAGAAAATGAAAAGACGGATGATCCGACGACGACTGAACGGAAGCGACTTTTACTGCTGCTCCATCCGCTGCGAGGTATTATGGGAAAAGGCGAATCTTTTCGGCGTTTGCGGATGAAGGGCGCCCGCAGCACAAGGGGAACATTTTCCCCTTGTGTCTACGGTGAGCTTTCCTTATACTTGAACCACATAGGGAATTGCTCTCTACCCTGCAAGTGAGGTCAGAACGTCCAAGCGGAACTTGTTTACATCCGGGACAGCTTCAGATGTGCGGTGAGCCAGCCCAACTCGATTGGGACGCCTGAAGCACAGACAAGCAGTCCCACCTCAGGTCTGATCGCTTTGTGACCTTACGACCCACGGCAGGTGTGGAGAGCATTAAAAAAGGCGCCCATCAGGCGCCTTTTTTAATGAGACACGGATCAACGGTAGGGGAAGATTTCTCGACGACTCAGGGTTTCCTCGCATTCGCGGAAATCCCAGCTCGTTTCCTTTCCGTCGCTCGTTCTGACAATCAGAAGCTCGTGCTCCGAATCACAGGCGATGACCTCTCCCCCTTCCTGCGTAGCGGGATGATTCACAAAGACGTCTTCACGCCCTTCTTCTGACTTGTCGCAAAGATACCGGAAGCGATCTTCTTTCATCGTATGCTCCTTTCCCTTCGCTATTATATTCAGCAGCTTGTATTTATTATATCACGAGCGGGGCAGGCGTCCGTTTCCGTCATCTCCCCGATGTGATACGATGAGGCAATAATCTGGAAGGGTCCATGGATTACAGCGAAACCCAAGACGTCCGCCGTGTCATGGTGGACGACAAAGAGATCATACTGGTCGGCACCGCCCATATTTCCCGGGACTCGGTGGAAACCGTGCGTCGCGTCATTGAATCGGAGATGCCCGATACGGTCTGCGTCGAACTCGATCCCCAGCGACACCAGGCGCTCAAGGATGGCAATCGCTGGCAGTCCCTGAACCTGATTCAGGTGATTCGAAAGGGACAGGGGCCTTTTCTGCTCGCAAATCTCGCTCTCGCCTCCTTTCAAAAACGGATGGGACTTTCAACGGGAGTCAAACCGGGGGCCGAACTGGCTGAAGCTGCAGAACTCGGGGAGGCCCGCGGATGCGAAGTGCGTCTGGTCGATCGCGACATCCGCACGACCCTTCTCAGAGCGTGGCGCAAGACGGGGATCTGGAGGAAGATGAATATGGTGGCGACGCTTGTCGCCGGAATGTTCGAAAAACAGAAGCTCGACGAGACGCAGTTGGCCGCCCTGCGTCAGACCGACACCCTTTCGGCAATGCTTGACGAGATGGGAGCGGTCCTTCCGTCCGTCAAGACGATCCTTGTCGACGAGCGCGACGAGTACATGGCGTACCACATCCGCCGGTCGCCTGGGCAGAAGGTCGTCGCCGTGGTCGGTGCGGCCCACCTCCCAGGCATTCTGCGTCTTCTGGACACCGATATCCGCCCGGAGAAGATCGCCGAGCTCTCCTCCATCCCCAGACGCACGGCCCTCTCCAGGTTTCTCCCCTGGGTCATCCCGGCCGTGGTCATCGGGCTATTCGTTATCGGCTTTTATTTCGGCGATCGCGATCAGTTCGCCGGCGCGGCTCTCGCCTGGTTTCTCGCCAACGGGATTCTGACTTCCCTCGGAGCGGCCATCGCCTTCGGCCACCCTCTGACGGTCGCCACGGCCTTCGTCGCCGCCCCCTTCACCTCTCTGAATCCGACCATCGGCGCCGGATTCGTCACCGGAATGGTGCAGGCGTGCGTCGCCTCGCCGACGGTGCGCGACCTGGAGCAGGTCAGCGAGGACATGGCGACGCTGCGCGGCTGGTGGAGCAACCGCATGACGCGGGTCATGCTCGTTTTTCTCTTCTCGTCGCTCGGGTCTGCCCTCGGGACGATCGTAGCGTTCAACTGGCTGAAAAATCTGATCTGAAAAAACATATGTCCCATAGGTCGCTCGGACCCTATGGGACATATGAAGTTCCCTGAAAAAAAGCGTCAAGCCTGCGGCAGCAACCCCTCCAGCTCCGGTTCGAAGACGGCCCAGACTCTCCCGGAAAGCTCCCGGAAAAATTCAGGGGAGGCGATGCGCGGCAGCTTTATATTCGGGTTGGGGTTCTCGAAGACCTCGGCCGGCAGCGTGTATTCCTCCTTTTCATACCCCTGGCGCAACTCCAGCGCCATCCCCCGCAAAAAAGCCCTGCGCACGGCCGAGCGCAGATCGGCGGCCGTCACTTCCAGCGCGAGTTCGCTCTTCAGGCAGTCGACGACCATCTCGGTGCAGATCCCCTTGGCGATATCGAAAAATTTGCAGAGCCCGATCATGTCGAACCCGACGATCTGGAGTTTCTCCTGCGTTATGGCAGCGACCCACGACTCGAGGTCGCTTTTCCCTTCGCGAATCAGGACGCCGTAGGTCCCCATCGACATGTGTCCGCCGGCGATGGCCCAGGCATACCCGGGATTTGTTTCGGGGAGATAGGCGGGGAGTTCGAGTCCCTTGACGTGGTAGGCGTACGCCGTATCGCCGGTCTGCTCCGAGAGGGCCTTGGCCCCGTGGCCGATTTCCGGAAGGCGTCCCGTACCCGCCAGGACGACGAGTTCCCTGATTTTCTCGAATTCGCCGAAGACGGCGCCGTTCAGCAGCGGCTTTTCAGGATGGCGTTCATTGTAGGAGAGGACGTAGGAGATGGTGACACCCAGGGAGATGGCGTCCATCCCGAAATTGTCCCCCAGGTGGATCAGTTGCGCCGCCTGGCCCGCATCGTGAAGACCGAGATTCGTTCCGAGCAGGTTCAGGGGCTCGTAGTCGAATTTGGCCAGGAATCGCCCGGCGCTGCCGTCGGGACGGCGTTCATGCACGTTGTTGTGACAGGTGATGCCGCAGCGCCAGCACGCCTCCGACTTGATCAGGTACTCCTTCACGACATTCTCCCGGAAGAGTTTCTCCGGCAAAGCGTTCCCCTGGGGACGGAAGTTGTCGATGGGCACCGCGTGGAAAGCCTGCATGACGTCGTACGCCGCCCAGGTTCCTCCCCCCCCGCCCCGGCTGATGGGCTGCAGGCGAAGCGACCCGCCCCCGTGTATGACGTTGAGATTGACCTTTTTGATCTCGGGGGTGAGGGGCTTCACCTTGTCGCGGCTCTGCGCCACGAGGGCGAGGATGTTCTTGTACCCCATCAGGCTCCCCATTCCGCCGCGGCCGGCGAATCGGCACTTGTCTTCTTTGCTTCTGAGCTGATTCTCGGTGCTCAGCGCCACCGCCCCCATCGTCACCTGCTCCCAGTTCTCGCCCGCCGGACCGATAGCGGCGAAATGGGCATCGGTGTACTCCTTCTGCAGTACCATGATCTTCTCGTGGGTGGTGAGGCCGCGCAGGTGCGTGGCGTCTTTCAGTTCCACCTCCGGACCGTCGTCCCCCTCCCGGATCAGTACGTAAACGGGGGAGGCGGAGCGGTTCTCGAAGACGAGTTCGTCGAGTCCGGTCCACTTGAACTTGGCCCCGAATTTTCCGCTCCCCGCCGACCACATGGCCGCAGGGAGGCCTTTCTTCGATTTCTTGATGGGGCTGTAACCCGAAAAATAGGTGCGCATTCCGGTCATGGCGCTGCTACCAGTGAGAAGGCCTGTGTTGACGATCAGCGGATTTTCTTCGCAATAGGGCTCACTGATGCGGCGCAGGGCCAGATCCTGAAACGAGCGACCGAAACCGCCGATGACGTCCTCGAAATTGCGGCAGGGAACATCCGTCATATCGATATTGCCGCTGCGAAGATCGACAACAGCTCGGCGATACAGGATCTTCCGGGGCTCCGCTACCGGATTTGCGGTATTCAGTTTCATCGATTCCTCCTGTACTCCCGTAGGGGCGCAATTCATTGCGCCCAGTCTTGCGCACATTGCATACGCCCGTTTAATCGCGCCCCTACCCCCCGCCGAGCAGCGGCAGCAGCATCAGTGCGTCACCGTCCTGCAGCCGATGATCGACAGTGGCATGACGTTCGTTGACGACGACGATCCCTAGAAGGCGCTCCGGCAGCCCGAGATCCCTCACCACGTCCTGGACCGTGGCGCCGTCCGGGTAATCGCGAACCTGCTGAGCGAAGCGGTCGATGCGGAAAACGCCGTGGAGGCTTATCTCGATCTTCATAATATTCCGTAAGTGCTGAGAAGCAGAAACCGGTCTCACGCGACGACGCAACGACGCAACGCAAATCAAAATCAATCGATCCCTTCGTAAGCAGTTCCCGCGTCGCGGTGAAAACCGCCTTGCGAATTTCCGGTGGCCCGTGCCGATCTCAAG
>JARFUG010000129.1:2859-5166 GCA_029289095.1 Desulfuromonadales bacterium | reverse complement strand
TCACACCTCCAGCTTGTACCCAGCGCCGTAGATGGAGTGGATGATGTCGGCGCCGGGGAGGGCGGCGTCGATTTTCCTGCGCAGCTTCTTGATGTGGCTGTCGATGGTGCGGTCGCTCACGACGCGACGGTCGGGATAGATGCGGTCCATGAGCTGGAGCCGCGAATAGATGCGCCCCGGATGGGCGGCGAGGATGCTCAACAGCTTGAACTCGACGGCGGTCAGATCGAGTTCGTGCCCGTGCAGGGTTGCCAGGTAGCGCTGCGGATCAAGGACGAGCCCCGCCACCTGATGCGGTCCTTCTCCCCCGGCACGTCGAAGGACCGTCTTGACCCGCGCCACGACCTCCCGGGGGCTGAATGGCTTGCAGATATAATCGTCGGCGCCGAGTTCGAGTCCGAGCAGCCGATCGATCTCCTCCACCCGGGCGGTGATCATGATGATCGGCACCTGTGAAAAGGTTCGGATCTCCTTGCAGATTTCCATCCCGTCACGTCCTGGGAGCATCAGGTCGAGAAGGATCAGCTCGGGGGGAGTCTGTCGCACATGGGGGACGACGTCGCGCCCGTCTTCGATCATCCGGGTCTCGAACCCTGCCTGAAGCAGGTAGTCGCTCAGCAGGGACGCCAGTTTGCGCTCGTCCTCCACGATCAGGATCGTCTTCATACGCTTCCTCCCATCAGCGGAAACTTCACCGTAATCCAAACTCCTCCCTGGGGCGAAGGGCGGGCCTCGATCGCCCCCGCGTGCCCTTCAACGATGTTTCGGCAGATCGCCAGACCCAGGCCGGCGCCGCCGGTAGCACGGTTGCGCGAATTCTCCACGCGATAGAGGCGATCAAAGAGCTTGCCCATCTCCTCTTCGGGAACACCCGGCGCGCTGTCGAGGATGTGAACGGTCGCCCACGCACCTTTCTCCAGGGAGAGCTTGACCGTTCCCGGCCCATCCGTGTACTTGAGGGCGTTCTCCAGCAGGTTGGCGAAGAGCTGGTGGAGGCGCTCGGCATCGGCGAAAACGACGACCGCTTCGTCGGGGAGTCGCATCTGGAAGTGAATCTCCTTCCGGGCGAAATCGTCCCACAGGGGGTCAACGGCCTGTTCGACGATCTCGACCAGATCGACTGGGGCCTTGCGATAAGTCAGAGCGCCGAGATCGGAGAGGGAAAGCTGGTAGAGATCTTCGACCAGACGTGTGAGCTGCATCACTTCGGTGTGCAGCGAACGCAGCGCGTCGGGGGTCGGGCGGCGCAGGCCATCCTGCAGCGCCTCGATCTCTCCGCGCAGCACCGACAGGGGAGTGCGCAGTTCGTGGGAGATGTCGGCAACCCATCCGCGGCGCGCCTTCTCGTTCTTCTCGAGTGTCAGCGCCAGTTCGTTGAAATCGCGGGCGAGCTGGCCGAGTTCGTCGGAGGAGGAGATGGGGACCCTCACCGCATATTCGCCGGCGGCCAGGCGGTGGGTCGCCGAGGCCATCTCCTTGAGGGGGCGCACCAGACGATGGGCCAGCGCAAGAGACAGCACCCCCGATACGAGAAGGACCACTGCGGCGACGAGGGTCATGGTGAGCTTCTGCTGCTGTACGAAGCGCAGTTCGTGGATATTGCTCAAGTCCTGTCGCGAAACCTGTCCCAGAAATCCGATCACACGCCCGTCGACCGTCAGGGGACGAAAGATCATCTCCTCTTCCCGGCGCGACTGACCGAGAATGACGTTGCGATCGGCATCGAGAAGCACGGAGCGGCGCAGCAGCGCTCCGGGGGGACGCCCCCTTTCTTGCCATCTCTCCATGGCGATGCGCGCCTCCTCAGGATCCCCACCCTGGACCATGGCGAAGAGGCGCACCCAGGCACTGGGATCTTCCTTGAGAAACGCCCAGCTTCGGGTCTCTGCCCACCCCTGCTCGAGCCCTGCGGCGAGACGCTCGATGCGTTCCTCCTCGACGGTGTTGACGTAGCGCACGAAACCGCGATTCATGCTCCACTGCATGATGAAAAACATGCACAGGACCACAACTCCCGAAGCTGCCAGAAGAGTAAGAAAGAGACGGTGATGAATTCGGAAGGTCACGCTCGAACATCTCCTTTCATCCTTCTCCTATCACGTATCGGGTCGTTCAATCCATGGCAATATTCTTCACAGGCGGGAATTCCCCATTTCTTCCACATTTCCTCCTTCATTCTCCGATACATTCCTTTCAGATACAGCAAGCTCCCCATGAAGAAAGGATGGATGTTATGAACAAGGACACTTTGAAGCGAATCGTTGCGATGGCGACCCTGGTGGCCCTCGTCCCCGTTTCCGGATGGGC
>JARFUG010000129.1:0-2759 GCA_029289095.1 Desulfuromonadales bacterium | reverse complement strand
CCCTGGAGCCGCGAGCAGGGGCAGAGCGGATTCGCCTGGAGCTGGCTCGGAGCGGCCATGCAGGCGACAGAACTCCCCTTCGGCGTCGTCTGTGCGCCTGGAGACCGCTACCACCCCGCAGTCATCGCGCAGGGGGCGGCGACTTTGGCCGAGATGTTTCCCGGGCGTTTCTGGATCGCTCTGGGGAGCGGACAGCTCCTCAACGAGGGGATCACCGGCAGCCACTGGCCGACCAAGACGGAGCGTAATGCGCGGCTACGAGAGAGCGCCGAGATCATCCGGGCGCTGTGGCGAGGTGAGAAGGTCACCCGCTCCGGGGTAGTGCGGGTCGAAGAGGGCAAACTCTACACCCGCCCCACCGAGCCCCCCCTTCTCCTTGGTGCGGCCCTGACGCCGGAGACTGCCGAGTGGGTCGGGGAATGGGCTGACGGATTGATTACCATCTCCCACCCTCGGGAAGAGCTCGCCGAGGTCGTCCAGGCCTTTCGCCGGGGGGGAGGCGAAGGAAAGCCGATGGTGCTGAAGGTGCAGCTCTCGTATGCACAGAGCGACGAGGAAGCGCTCGAAGGAGCGTACGAACAGTGGCGCACCACCCTCTTCGAAAGCCCGGTACTGAGCTCGCTGCGAACCCCCGAGGCGTTCGAAGCGGCAGCCGAATTCGTCCGCCGCGACGACCTGAAGGAGGCGGTGCGCGTTTCGGCCGATACCGGAAAACATCTGCAGTGGCTGCGCGACGATCTTGCGATGGGGTTCGAGACTCTGATCCTGCATAACGTCAACCGCGATCAGGAGCGCTTCATTCGAGATTTTGGAGAAAGGGTGTTGCCGGGATTGCGGTAGGGGCGCGATTCCTCGCGCCCGGGCGCAATGAATTGCGCCCCTACACCCGTTTATTTTGCCTGCACCCGGAGGAGAAGACGAATGCCGAAAGAGCAGCCCTACAAACCGATCTCCGACTACGCCGCCATCGGAAACCTGCGCTCGGTCGCCCTGGTCGCCCGCGACGGCTCCATCGACTGGTGCGCCTTTCCGCACATGGACCGCGGCAGCGTCTTCGCCGCCATCCTCGACCACCGCCGCGGCGGACGATTCCGCATTCACGCCCCCGGTGGGGAGCCGCACAGGCAGGAGTACATCAGCGACTCCAACGTCGTGAAGACGACCTTCCGCAGCGGCGCGGGGCGTCTCACGGTGACCGACCTGATGCCGCTGGACGGCAACATCCACGAGTGCGGAAAGTCGAGCGCCCCTTCGGAAATCCATCGTCTCCTCGGCTGCGAGCGCGAAGGACTCGATGTGGAGGTGGAGTGGTCACCGCGCTTCGATTACGGGCGTGCAGAAGTGCGCATCGAGCGCATCGACGGTGGGTGGCTGGCGCGGGGGGGGGACGACATTCTCTCCCTGGGGGGCGCACAGGAAGGGGAGATCGAGCAGGACGAGACGGGACCGACCGTCCGCGCCCGCTTCCGCATGGAGAAGGGGGAGCAGCGCGTCCTCATTACCCGCTGGGGATCGAAGGACACCGACTGCCGCTGCGAGGACGCCGTACAGACGATGCGGCGCACCGTCGACATCTGGCGCGAATGGGCGCACCGCGAGGGGATCGTCCACAGCCATGAGTGGGCCGCAGAATGGCTCCCTCTCATCATCCGCTCGGCCCTGGCCTGCAAGCTTCTCACCCATGCCGACACCGGAGCCATCGCCGCTGCGCCGACGACTTCCCTCCCCGAGACGATCGGCGGCGTGCGCAACTGGGATTACCGATTCACCTGGGTGCGAGACGCTTCCCTGACCGCCCAGGCCCTCATCTCCATCGGCCACAGCGCCGAGGCGATCGAGTTCCTGCACTGGCTGGAGCGCGTCTCGGCGGCCGGTTCGGATGACTGGAGCCCGCAGATCATGTTCGGCCTGCACGGCGAGAGGGAGCTGCCCGAGGAAGAGCTCGACCACCTGGAGGGGTACCGCGGCTCGAGACCGGTCAACGTCGGTAACGGCGCGGCCGATCAGTTCCAGCTCGAGGTCTACGGGGAATTTCTCAACATGGGGTATGAGCTGCTGCGCCGGGACGAGGAGCTCGAACCCGAAATCTTCGACTTTCTTCAGAAAAGCGCCGATTATCTGCAGGAGGTCTGGGAGAAGCCAGACAAGGGGATCTGGGAGGTGCGCGGCGATTCGCACCATTTCGTCTATTCGAAGGTGATGGCGTGGGTCGGACTCGACCGGGCCATCCACCTGGCCGAGGGGTACGGCCTGCAGGGGGACGTGGAGAAGTGGCGCGAGGCGCGCGAGCGCATCCGCAAGGAGGTTCTGGAAAAGGGGTACGACGAGGAGGTCGGCGCCTTCGTGCAATCCTTCGGCTCAAAGGACCTAGACGCCTCCAACCTGCGCATCGCCCTCCTCGAATTTCTCCCATTCGACGACCCGCGCGTTCAGGGGACGATCGACCGCACTCTCGAGCAGTTGACCGAAAACGGAATGGTCTACCGCTACCTCAACGACGACGGGCTTCCGGGCAAGGAGGGAACCTTCGGGCTGTGCACCTTCTGGCTCGTGGACGCCCTTGCCCTTTCGGGGCGCCTCGAGGAGGCCGAGGAGATCTACGAAAAGATGATCGGACACGTCAATCACGTGGGGCTCCTGTCCGAGCAGATCGATGCCGCCACCGGCGAATTCCTCGGAAACTTCCCCCAGGCCTTCACCCATATCGGCCTGATCAACAGCGCCCTCTATCTCGCCTGGGCGAAGGGACGCCCGATCCC
>JARFUG010000001.1:91589-130117 GCA_029289095.1 Desulfuromonadales bacterium | reverse complement strand
CCGCAAACCGACTGAGGACGAGGCTCCTCTATATCGTCGTCGTCCTCACGCTTGCCCCCATCGCCCTTTTCTGGGCCGTTCGCGACCCCGTACAGATCCTCTCGATAGCCGGGATCATCACCGCCACCCACATGCCGGTGGTCGTTTTTCTGACCCTGTACATAAACCGCACCCGCCTGCCGGCCGAGTTTCGCCCCGGGCCGGTGTGGTCGCTGATCATGATCGGCGTCGGCCTTTTCTACGGGTTCTATGCAGGGTTTTTCTACTATGATCTCTTCCGGGGAGGGTAGGCGGAGGGGAGGAAATAAAGGAGCCGGAGGATTTCCCCCGGCTCCCGATGAGCTTAATCAGCCTTTGACCACCCCTTCGGCCATGAGCTTCGACATCGCCCTGGCGAACGCGACCGGATCACGCGGCCGGTCCCCCTCGAGCAGGAGGGCTTGGTCGTAGAGCAGGCCGACATACTCCTTGAGCTGCGCGCTGCCGCGGTCGGCGGCGAAGAGCGTCTTCATCCGGCCGATCAGCTCGTGGTTGGGGTTGACTTCCAGGACGCGCTGCCCCTTGGGGACGACCTGCCCCATCGCCTCGAACATCTTGACCATCTTCGGATCGAGGTCGTGCTCGCCGGCCACCAGGCAGACGGCCGAATCCTTGAGGCGCCCCGAGATGCGCACTTCGCCGACAAGCCCTTTGAGCTCTTCCTTCATCAGTTCCAGAAGATCTCCGTACTCCTTCTTCTGCTCTTCCTTGTTCCCTTCTCCGAGGTCGAGGTCCCCCTTGATCGCCGAGTGGAACTCTTTCTCCTTGTAGCTGCCGAGGCCGGTGATGATGATGTCGTCGAAATCGTCGGTCATGATGAGGACCTCGATCCCCTTCTCCTTGAAGATCTCCAGGTACGGGGACGACTCGGCGCTCGCGCGATCGGCGCCGGTGATGTAGTAGATCTCCTTCTGTTCGGGCTGCATCCGCTCGATGTACTCGGCCAGAGTGATCTTCTTGCCGGCTTCGGTTTTCGTCGATTCGAACAGGAGCAGATCGGCGATCGTCTCGCGGCGTTCGTAGTCGTGGTGAATTCCTTCTTTGAGGATGCGGCCGAACTCCTCGTAGAAGGCGCCGTAGGCCTCGGCGTCGTCGCGCTTCATCTCGGCGAGAGTGTCGAGAATCCGTTTGGTCAGGTTTTTCCGGATGACCGCGACGGTGCGGTTGTCCTGCAGGATCTCGCGGCTGACGTTGAGGGGGAGATCCGAGGACTCCACCACCCCTTTGACGAAGCGCAGGTACGTCGGGAGCATCGCCTCGCAGTGGTCCATGATCTGAACCCGGCGCACGTAGAGGGCTGGGCCGATCTTGTAGTCCTGGTAGAAGATGTCGAAGGGGCGCTTCTTCGGCAGGTAGAGAAGAGCCGAGAACTCCGTCGTCCCCTCGGCGCGGTAGTGGATCGTGCGCAGGGGGTCGGTGAAGTCGTGGGAGAGGTGCTTGTAGAACTCGTTGTACTCCTCTGCGGTGATCTCGGACTTTTCCTTGAGCCAGATCGCCTTGCGCGAGTTGAGGGTCTCCTCCGTCGTTTCCGAGACGCTCTTCTCCTTGTCGTCGGGGTCGGGCTTGGAGCGAACGACGTCCATGACGATCGGGTACTCGATGAAGTCCGAGTACTGCTTGACGATCTTGCGCAGCTCCCACTCCTCCAGGTATTGCCGGGCGTCCTCCTTGATCTTCAGGATGACGTCGGTCCCCCGTTCGGCCTTCTCGGTATCCTCGAGGGTGTAGGTGCCGTCGGCCTCCGAACGCCAGATGACGGCTTCGCCCGGGGCGGCGCCGGCCTTGCGGGTGACGACGGTCACCTGGTCGGCCACCATGAAGGCCGAGTAGAAGCCGACGCCGAACTGGCCGATCAACTCTGGGTTGTCCTTCACGTCGCGGCTCTCGAGGAGCTTCATGAACTCCTTCGTCCCCGAATGGGCGATGGTGCCGAGGGCCTCGGCCGCCTCGTCGCGGGTCATGCCGATGCCGTTGTCGCGCACTGTCAACGTCCCGGCCTCCTTGTCGGGGATCAGCCTGATTTTCCAGTCGGCCCCCTCGATTCCGAGCGATGCGTCGGTGAGAGAGGCGTAGCGCGCCTTGTCGACGGCGTCAGAGGCGTTGGAGATCAGCTCCCGCAGGAAGATCTCCTTGTGGGAATAGAGGGAATGGATCATCAGGTCGAGGATCTTGTTCACCTCGGCCTTGAACTTGCGCTTGCTCACGCTCATGGGTCTGATTCCTCCTGTCGAGATTCGAATCTTTTCAATGAGATCAGAAGATAAGCATCCGAAGGGCCGATGTCAATGGCGCCACTGGGAGGTGAGGACGTCTTGCCGGCGCCGCTTTTCGGCGGCATACCGTTGGGCGCTGTAGAAATCGGCTTTTGATCTATCTGGCAAGGTTGAGGAGGCGGATGATCGTGTCGGAATCGATCTTGCCCACGGGTAGAAAGAGGTCGTACGCCATGAGAATGAGCTCTTTTTTCTTGGCCGGCGCGAGTTCTGTCCCGCGTTCCTGGAGACAGAACTCGACCTGCTCGATGATGTCTCCGAGCAGTTGCTGGTTCATCGGGCGGTATTCTTCTCTGGACTCTCTCGCTTCGAAGGTGTCGGCCGAGCGCATTCGCCCCTCGCCGGTGGCGAGCCAGCCGCCGCTGATTCCGGCAGCACGGGCGATGGCGTCGAGGCGGTCGAGACTTGGATAGGTGTCTCCGCGTAAATAGCTGCGCAAAACGCCTTCGGAAAGTCCACAGTCGCGTGCAAAACCGCGTATGCTCTTTCCCTGCAGCGTCAGGGACAGGCGCTCGGAAAAGCGGTTTATGACGGATTCGGGAGGGGATTTATCTGTTTTTTCAGAGTCCATAAGTTCTCAATGGTGAAATGCGTAGAAAAAAATTGAAGAGCGTTGAAAGATACGCTATGATGGCCTGCAAAATGCGCCCAAATGAAGGCGCTGGAGGTAGGAGGGAGCCCTGCTCCTCCGAAGAGAGCCGGCACTTCCCAGCGTCCATACTGCAGCAAGACAGCTTCCTGGCGCGATCACACCTCCGATTGTCGACGCCGACCGTGCGTAAGGAAGAAAACATTCTTGTGTTGGCCCGGCTCCCACAGATAGGGGAGTGCAGGAAGCGCGACATACCTGGATGTCGCAAGTCTTGCAAGGCGGGAGCAATGGATGATCCGATTTATGAAGATTAGCAAAAGCGCCATTCCCAGGCAATTCCTAAACCCAAACGCGACAAAGCAACACGTTCGGATTAAGAGAATAAAAACAAGGAGGGGAATTCAATGGAGTCGCTTTCTGTTATGGTGGTGGATGATGATCCGGCGCTGCAGAGGCTTATCGTGACTCTGCTGCTGACGGAGGGCTATCGGGTCGTCACCGCCTCGAGTGCCGAAGAGGCTTTGTCAAAGTCGGCCGAAGAGACGATCGATCTGGTCATCACCGATATCGACCTGCCTGGGATGGATGGGCTTGCGATGATGCATGAGTTGAAGGAGCGTGACCCCGCCATTCCGGTCATCGTCGTGACGGGTTCCAGATCACGCGAACGGGTATGGGCCGCGTATCGCGGAGGCGCTGCGGATTACCTTCAGAAACCGTTCACAATGAGGGCGTTGTCCTCATCTGTTCGTTTGGCGGCTGCCGTGACCAAAAGAGATCGTCAGGCTCTTCGGAAGTGAGCGTGGCCGCGGTGAGCAAGAAATTTGACGGCCGACATGAAATAGAATGGTGAGGGATTGCCGCCAGGAGCTTTGAAATGAGACAATAAAGATCATCTATCCGAATCCGAGAGAAGATCCACGATGAAATCATCGCAGAATCACCATCCCTTCCTGGCGGGTCTCGACACTTTCGCCTTCGACAACCGCTTCGTGCGTGAGCTCCCAGGGGATTCCGAGACGGCGAACCGCCCGCGCCAAGTGACTGGGGCCTGCTACTCCCGGGTGAGCCCGATCCAGGTGAAGGAGCCGAAACTCGTCGCCCATTCGCCGGAGGTCGGGCGGCTGCTCGATCTTCCCGAGGGCGCCTTTCGCCACGACGACTTCGCTCAGGTCTTTGCCGGCAACCGTCTTCCAATGGGAGCAGACCCGTACGCCACCTGCTATGGCGGGCACCAGTTCGGGAACTGGGCGGGACAGCTCGGAGACGGGCGCGCCATAAACCTCGGCGAGATCGTCAACAGTCGGGGCGAGCGCTGGGCTCTGCAGCTCAAGGGGGCAGGTCCGACGCCGTATTCGCGGCGGGGGGACGGGTTCGCCGTGTTGCGCTCGTCGGTGCGGGAGTTCCTCTGCAGCGAGGCGATGCACCACCTTGGAGTCCCGACGACCCGGGCGCTCAGCCTCGTGTTGACGGGAGAGGCGGTCGTGCGCGACATGTTCTATGACGGCCGTCCGAAGGCTGAACCCGGAGCGGTCGTCTGCCGGGTCGCGCCGTCTTTCACCCGGTTCGGAAATTTCGAAATCTTCGCCGCCCGGGGGGAGATCGATATGTTGCGCCGGCTTCTCGATTACACCATCCGCAC
Organism: Desulfuromonadales bacterium; assembly: GCA_029289095.1. Lineage (GTDB taxonomy): Bacteria > Desulfobacterota > Desulfuromonadia > Desulfuromonadales > JACZKF01 > JARFUG01. The sequence continues at coordinate 125,571 of JARFUG010000001.1, read as the reverse complement.
CGACTTTCCCCATCTCGGCGAGCCTTCACCCGCCGTCTACCTCAGTTGGTTCGAGGAGGTCTGCCGCCGCACGGCGCAGATGATCGTGCACTGGATGCGGGTGGGGTTCGTTCACGGGGTGATGAACACGGACAACATGTCGGTCCTCGGCCTCACCATCGATTACGGGCCCTACGGGTGGCTCGAGGACTACAATCCGGACTGGACGCCGAACACCACGGACGCCCAAGGGCGGCGCTACCGCTTCGGCAATCAGCCGCAGATCGCCTTGTGGAATCTCGCCCGACTTGCCTCGGCCGTCTATCCGCTGACAAGAGAGGTCGAACCGCTGGAGCAGGCCCTTGAGCTCTACAGTGAGTCGTACCGGCAGGGTTGGGAGGCGATGATGGCCTCGAAACTCGGGCTGGAGCGTTTCGAGCCGCTCACCGACCGCGAGCTCGTCGGGGAACTCCTGACCGTCCTGACGCTGGCGGAGACCGACATGACTCTCTTCTTTCGTGCTCTGCCCATGGTAGAGGGGGACGATTCGTCGAGCGACGACGAGCTCATCGCCCCTCTCGGGGAGGCGTATTATTGCCCCGAAGAGCTCACCGCCGAGAAGCGGGGGCGGATTGGAAGATGGCTGAAGAACTATCTTGCCCGGGTGCATCGCGACGGATTTTCCGTCTCCGAACGCCGTCGCGCGATGAACTCCGTCAACCCGAAGTACGTCCTTCGCAACTATCTCGCCCAGCTCGCCATCGACAAGGCCGAAGAGGGGGATTTCTCTTTGATCGAGACGCTCCTCGATGTGCTGCGCCGTCCCTACGACGAGCAGCCGGGTCGGGATGAGTTCGCAAAGAAGCGCCCCGAGTGGGCGCGCCATCGGGCCGGCTGTTCGATGCTTTCGTGCAGTTCGTAAAACTGTTCATCCGCAGATTACACAGATTTTCGCAGATTGCCTCATGCTCTGAAATCTGCGCAATCTGCGAAATCTGCGGATCGCTGCAGTTCAAAGAAGTTTTCGCTTTTGACCTGGGTCATACAATCGCAGGGCGACAGCCGCTAGAGTGAAGACAATCCGGCAGGATGGTCTTTTCACCTCAACACGACAGGAGTTTGTGATATGGGAAGCTGCGGATGTGGCAGTGGCGGAAATGGTGGGGCCGGGCCTTTCTCGGAAGGGCGGGAGCTCGTTGAATTCGTCGCCCAGGCGCACGGCGGGGCTTTGAGGACCCGGTCGATCCCGGGCGGCGGCCTCCCGACGTTCTGCCAGGGGTGCGGAGCCGGATTCATCCTGGCCACCTTCGTCGGCGGGTGCCCGGAGTGCGGCGGTGTTCATGCCGTCTCTCCTCCCCGCAGCAACGACCCGGCCAATATCCAGTTTGCAGGGAAGGGGTTTCGCCTCCCGGAATGATTTCGTCTCAGGCCAGGAGCGCCTCGACTTTGGCCGCGCAGATGAAGTCGTTTTCGGAGAGGCCGCCGATGGCGTGCGTGGTGTATGCGACGCGGCAGGTGTTGTAGCCGACCTGCAGGTCTGGATGGTGGTTCTCCTGGATGGAAATCCAGGCAACGGCGTTGACGAAGGCCATCGTGCGGCCGTAGTTTTTGAAGCCAAAGAGTTTGAAGATCGATACACCCTCCTGTTCCCAGCCGTCGAGTGCTGGGAGCAGTCCGTCGATTTCTTCCTGGCCGAGCGGCGGCGTCCCACCTTCGCAGGGGACGCAATGGCGCGCTTTGAGTTCGGTCATGGTTCTCCTCCCTGGATATCGAGGAGCCTGAAAAGCGCCTCCACCCCTTCTTTCCGCGCGGCATCCACCTCTTCGGGCAAGAAGCCGCGGTCCCGAATGCGGCTTCTTGCTGACTGGAAGCCGATGTCCCAGGCGTAGTGTTTCGTGTAGGCGTCGAAGAAGTCGTAAGGATTTTTCGGCGCACGCGCTGCGTCCAGGAAACTCACGACCCCTGCAAGAAGTCCTTCCCGATACTCGGAAGAGAGATGAAGGGCCATGGCGGCCCCTTTCGGAACGGTAATCCCCATAACAGCCATTCTAGCGGAAATCTTCGAACCTGCCGATATCTATCACTTCACGGCGCCAGGGGCTGCCTGCCTGCGCCGGCGTTCCTCTTCCCGTCGACAAGAGATCTGCAGTGGGCGAGAAACTCCCGGGCATATTCGTTCCTGTTAAACCGTGTGGCGATCGACTGCAGCCCTGCCTGCGCCAATTTCCGCCTGAGAGCGTCATCCTGCATCAGAACGACAATTTTTCTTCGCAGATCCTCCTGATCGCCGGGGCGGTATGTGAGGCCGTTTTGTCCGTCGATGATATAGTCTCGCGCCCCGACGACGTCGGTGACGATCACCGGCTTTCCGTAAGCCATCGCCTCCAGAAATGAGGCCTGTCCGGTCGAACGGATCGTTTCGATGAGGGGAATGACGACGACGGCAGCCCTCTCAAGAAAGCCGAGGTAGACGTTGCGCGGGATGTCGAGATGGACTTCGACATTGACGGGGATTTCGAGATCCCGGATCTCCTGCGCAGAGGCGACCACGACGGTTTTGTACGGCAGCCCTTCGACGGCTTTGAAGAGGGCGTCCCAGTCGCGAAGGCTGCGTCCTACCGCAAGAATGGAATTGTCGGTCTCCGTGGAGATTGCGGGATTGTCGATGTTGCTCGGCCAGGGAATGAAGCGGAACCGCGACTCCGGCAGGGCGAAGAGGCGCGCATAGGGGACGATTTCGCCCGAGGCGTTGACGACGACGGTATCGACCTTCTTCAGGACGAAGCGATAGATGAGCCTCAGGAGTCTTTGGCGCACGGATGCCTTGGAGCCTTCGTCTTCGAAGAAGAATTCGGTGGCCAGATGGGGGATTTTTCTCTCCCCGAAGATCCGACGCATGGCGCCGAAAGTGCAGGCCGCCCGATGCCCGACGGTGACGACGGCGTCATATCTCCCCATCAGCAGGTACATCAGAACCCCTGCGGCGAATCCATTTTTCCGCCAGCGTTTCAGCGCGCCAAAGGGAGAATTCTCGAGAGCCTGAACAAGGGGCACGGCATGGGCGCGGTACGCGTCACAGGAAAATTGCTCACGGTTCTGAAGGATTTTCACGGGATCCCTCTTTGCGAAAGAGTTTCGGAGCTTTCTTTGCCCTTATCATCTTCCGCGGGGATCGCAACCGCCAGGTCCCGAGGTTTAGTCGTCAGATGCGCCCAGTGCAGAAAAAAAGGCCGGACGCATAGCATCCGGCCTCGAGGAGGAGTATCAATCGGGAGAAGAGCTTACACGATCCCCTCGAACAGGACGCTTGAGAGATAGCGCTCGCCCGAGTCGGGGAGGACGGTGACGATCGTCTTGCCCTTGTTCTCGGGGCGGGCGGCGAGGCGCGCCGCCACGGCGACTGCCGCTCCGCACGAGATGCCGGAGAGGATCCCTTCTTCGAGGGCGAGGCGGCGGGCGAAGTCGATCGCTTCATCGTTGGTGACCTGCTCGACCGCATCGACCATGGAGAGATCGAGGGTGTCGGGGATGAAGCCGGCGCCGATCCCCTGGATCTTGTGGGGGCCGGGCTTGAGCTCGGCCCCGGCGAGCTTCTGGCTGATGACGGGGCTGTCGACGGGCTCCACCGCAATGGAGGTTATCGCTTTCCCCTTGGTCTTTTTGATGTAGCGCGACACGCCGGTGATGGTGCCGCCGGTGCCGACGCCCGAGACGAAGATGTCGATCTTTCCGTCGGTGTCCTCCCAGATCTCGGGGCCGGTCGTCTGTTCGTGGATCTGGGGGTTCGCCGGGTTCTTGAACTGGTGCAGCAGGACGTAGCGGTTCGGGTCGGAGGCGGCAAGTTCTTCGGCCGCGGCAACGGCGCCGGACATCCCCTTGGGACCGGGGGTGAGGATCAGGTTGGCGCCGAAGGCCTTGAGGACCTTGCGGCGCTCGAGGCTCATCGTCTCGGGCATCGTCAGGGTCAAGGGAATTCCGCGGGCGGCGGCGACGAAGGCGAGGGCGATGCCGGTGTTGCCGCTGGTCGGCTCGACGATCTCCTTGCCGGGGCCGAGAAGCCCCTTTTTCTCGGCGTCCCAGATCATGGAGGCGCCGATGCGGCACTTGACCGAGTAGGCGGGGTTGCGCCCCTCGATCTTGGCGAGGATCGTCGTCCCCTCGGGGGCGAGGCGGTTCAGGCGCACCAGGGGGGTGCGGCCGATGGCGAGGGAGTTGTCGGTGTAGATCTGGGCCATGTCGGTATTCTCCTTTTTGAAGTCAGGATCTGTCTCACGCCCGCTCGCTGCGCTCGCTCAAGGCGCAAAGACCGCAAAGAAAATCTTGATGCAAACTGAAATTCTTTGCGCTTTGCGTCCTTTGCGTGAGAGGCCTATTGGTTTTCTGTTTTATTCCAACTCCTGAATCGCTCTCAGGAGCTCTTCCAGATCGAGCTGCTCTGCGATTTTTTCTCCGAACCCCTCCGAGCGTCGCCTGTAGAGGTCGAAAAGGGGGCGGCGCACACCATCGGCGCCGGGAGCCTTCTTGACGGCAACGATCCCGATTTCGGCAAGCTGCGGCTGGGCGCAGGAGTTGGGGCATCCGGCAATGGCCCACGTCAGGTCCATTTTTCCTTCCCCCATGATGGATAATGCCTGCCGTGCGATGTCGCGGGTGGGGGCAAGTCCCATGCGGCACTCGTGAGCGCCGGGGCAGATGCGGAAGTTCACCCTCTCTTCCGGAGCCCCTCCGGCGAAACCGCAGGCGCCAAGTGCGCCTTTCGCCTCCGATTCACCACTGGAGTCGCACAGGAGAAAAGCCACGTTCTGGTCGGCGGTCAGCGCCATGTAGCCGTCGGCGAAACGTTCGGCAATCCCGGCAAGTCCCCGAAGGGCCCCGGTGGAGAGCTGTCCGGCAAAGATCGCCGCTTCAACAATCGTACGCGGCCCGTGGGGGAGGGCGGTGAGGCGCTTCTCCACCGCATCGGCGAGCTCGAGTTCGGCCGGACCCCGGGCGCGCTCAGCTTCCAGAAGCCGGCGGAAGGTCGTCTCTCCCATCTCGCGTACGACGAATTTGAGACGCTTTCCTTTCGGGGCATGCCGGCGATAGAGGCGAAGGACCGCTTCGATCAGCGGGATGATCTGCGCCTCAGTGATGCGCTCGGCATACAGGAAGGCCTGCTGTGGCTCGCGCCCGAGTCCCCCTGCGAGCCAGACGTCGTAGAGGTCGCGCCCTTCGTCCCCGGTTCCGAGAAAGACGAGCCCGACATCCTGGATCAGGTGACGGGAGCGGGCGTATCCGGCATCGACGCCGACCTTGAACTTTTTTGCAAGGTCTTCGAAGTGCGGATTGCCGGCGAAATGCCGATGAATCTTCCGGGCGAGGACCTGGGCGAAGGCGAACCCTTCGCTGAAGGTGGTGCTGCACGAGACGCCCCGCACCGCTCCGCCGCACGCTCCACGGGAGGTGAGTCCCACCGCCGCCAGGAGGCGCAGGACTTCGGGGAGATCGCCCAGTTGCAGCCAGTGGAATTCTATGCTGCCGCGGGTGGTGAGGTGCACCGAGGCATTGGAGAAACGGTCGGCGATGTCGGCGACCTTGATGGCCTGCTCGGCCGAAAGGACGCCCGCCGGGACTTTGGTCCGCAGCATGAGCTGACCGTCCTCGTTCTGCTTGTAGACGCCCTCGATGCGCAGGCGCTGCCAGTCAATGGTCATCCGAAAGACTCCAAATCACTAAATTCTAACGCAGTTTCTGCTTTGTGCTCGGGCAGGTGCAGATTTTCACTTCGGGGCGGTCGCGCTCGATCGGACCGATCTGTCCGATCGGCCCTGTCGGACGGATCGGACGCCGACCCTTTTCGCGCAAACCCTTCCGCCCTTCATCCCCAGAATTGCCGAACGATGCGTTCGGCGATCTGTTCGGCGGAACCTTCCGCGCCGCTGACGACGATTTCAGCCTGCTCCGGCGGCTCGTACGTCAAGTCGACGCCGCTGACGTCGTGGAGTTCGCCGATGCGCGCCTTCTGGTAGATCCCGTCGGGTTCCCTCTCTTCGCACAGTTCGATCGGGGTGTCGACGAAGATCTCGACGAACTCCGCCGGCTCGAAGAGTTCGCGGGCGGCGCGGCGCTCTCGGCGGAAGGGAGAGGTGACCGCGACCAGGACGATCATCCCGGCGTCGACGAAGAGCCGGGCCACCTCGGCGGTGCGGCGCACATGCTCGACCTGATCGGCATCGCCGAAGTCGAGATCGCGGTTGAGCCCCCGACGAAGATTGTCGCCGTCAAGGATGTAGGTATGGCGCCCCAGGGAGTGCAGCCTCTTCTCTACCAGGTTGGCCAGCGACGACTTGCCCGCGCCGGCCAGCCCCGTGAACCACAGCACCCGCGGCTTTTGTCCCTTGATTTCGGCGCGGGCTTTCTTGTCGAGATCGAGGCTCTGCCAGTGGCTTGCGCCGGAGCGAAGCAGCGGCTGGTGGATCATTCCGGCGCCGACGGTGGCGTTGGTGAGGCGGTCGATGAGGATGAAGTTCCCCGTGCCCCGGTTCTCCCGGTACGAATCGAAAGAGATCGCCTTGTCGAGGGTCAGCGAGCAGACTCCCACTTCGTTGAGGCGCAGCGACTTGCCCGCCTCCTGCTGCAGGGTGTTGACGTTGACCTTGAATTTGAGCTCGGCCACCTGCGCGGGGGCGGTGGAGGAGCCGGCCTTGAGGAGGTAGCTTCGCCCGGGCAGGAGCGGATCCTCATGCAGCCATACGATCTTCGCCTCGAGGCGGTCGGCATGGTAGGGGGGGATCTCCGGGGTCGCCAGGGTATCGCCTCGGCTGATGTCGATCTCGTCTTCGAGCGTCAGGGTGACCGCCTGCCCGGCGGCGGCTCTTTCGAGGTCGCCGTCCATGGTGACGATGCGCGCAACGCGGGACGTCTTCCCGGAGGAGGTGACGACGACCTCGTCCCCCGGGTGGACGATCCCCGAGGCGACGGTGCCGCAGAAGCCCCGGAAGTCGAGGTTGGGGCGGTTGACCCACTGCACCCGCATCCGAAACGGCTTCTGGGCCGCGGCGTCGGCGACCTGCACCGTCTCGAGGTAGTCCATCAGCGTCGGTCCCTGGTGCCAGGGGGTCTTTTCGCTGCGCACCAGCACGTTGTCGCCGTTCAGCGCCGAGATGGGGATGGCTGCGATCTGGTCGAAGCCCAACCCCGCGGCGAAAGCCTCGTACTCGCGTCGGATCTCTTCGAAGCGCCCGGCGCTGTAGTCGACCAGGTCCATCTTGTTGATGGCCAGAACGACATGGCGGATGCCGACGAGCGAGACGAGATAGCTGTGGCGCTTCGTCTGTGTGAGGACCCCCTTGCGCGCGTCGATGAGGATGATGGCGACCTGGGCGGTGGAGGCCCCGGTGACCATGTTGCGCGTGTACTGCTCGTGACCCGGGGTGTCGGCGACGATGAACTTGCGCTTGTCGGTGGAGAAGAAGCGGTAGGCGACGTCGATGGTGATCCCCTGTTCGCGCTCGGCCTGCAGCCCGTCGAGCAGAAGGGCGTAGTCGATGTTCTCCCCTTGCGTCCCGACGCGTCGGCTGTCGGCCTCCAGCGAGGCGAGCTGGTCCTCGAAGATCATCTTCGAATCCCACAGCAGGCGCCCGATGAGGGTGCTCTTGCCGTCGTCGACGCTGCCGCAGGTGATGAAGCGCAGCATCCCCTTTTCTTCCTGCGTTTTCAGGTAGGCGAGAATGTCGCTGGCGATCAGATCGGATTGGTGAGCCATCGAAAACTCCGTTTTCGAGCTATAAGCTGTAAGCCGTAAGCTGAAAGAGAAAAAATTATTAGCTTTGTAATCTTCTTATCAAACCCATTAACATGGCGCTGATTACTTTTGTCTCTTTGATCCAGTCTGCGCCCTGTTTCTCGGGGATATAGCCTATTTCAATCCAATGTAGGTTTGCGTCCGTAATTCGGCACATGAGCCATTGGCGATATGAAGAAATTGTGCCTTTTCAAGATTGGTTTGTTTAACCATTCCTTCCGCGATATTGCTGGGAACGGATAGGGATGCCCGGGTAATTTGATCTTTGAATCCCCAGTTTTTGTAGATTTCTACAGATAGGCGGCAAGACCGTGTCCAGACATCCAGTTTTTTCGAAGTCCATTTTCTCCTCCCCGCTTACAGCTTAAAGCTTCCAGCTTTCAGCTAACAAGAAGGATACTTCTGAGGCCACTCAGAAGTATCCTTCTTGCTTCTTCTTCTCCATCGACCCCGACTGATCGTGGTCGATGAGACGCCCCTGGCGCTCGCTGGTGCGGGTGAGGAGCATCTCCTGGATGATCTCGGGGAGGGTGGCGGCGTTCGACTCGACGGCGGCGGTCAGGGGATAGCACCCCAGGGTGCGAAAGCGCACCGACTTCATCTCGACCTTCTCGCCGGGCTTGAGCTCCATCCGCTCGTCGTCGACCATGATGAGCATCCCGTCGCGATCGACCACGGGGCGCTCCTTGGCGTAGTAGAGCGGGACGATGGGGATTTGCTCCAGATAGATGTACTGCCAGATGTCGAGCTCGGTCCAGTTGGAGAGCGGAAATGCCCGGATGCTCTCGCCCTTGCGGACCTTCGCGTTATAGATGTTCCACAGCTCGGGGCGCTGGCTCTTGGGGTCCCAGCGGTGGCTCTCGGTGCGGAAAGAGAAGATCCGCTCCTTGGCCCGCGACTTCTCCTCGTCGCGCCGGGCGCCGCCGAAGGCGGCGTCGAACTTGTACTTGGTGAGAGCCTGCTTGAGGGCCTCGGTCTTCATGATGTCGGTGTGCAGGGCCGAGCCGTGGGTGAAGGGGCCGATCCCCTGACGCACCCCCTCCTCGTTGATGTGGACGAGCAGGTCGAAGCCGCACTCGCGCGCCATGCGGTCGCGAAACTCGATCATCTCGCGGAATTTCCACGTCGTGTCGATGTGCATCAGCGGAAACGGGGGCTTGGCCGGATAGAAGGCCTTGCGCGCCAGGTGGAGCATGACGGCCGAGTCCTTCCCGATGGAGTAGAGCATCACCGGATTGTCGAACTCGGCGGCGACCTCGCGGATGATGTGGATGCTCTCGGCTTCGAGCTGTTTGAGATGGGTCATTTTCATAACGGTCTTTTTTCTCCTGGCTCCTGGATTCTGGCTCCTGGATTCTGATTTATCGCCTGTGCAGTCCGCACTCCTTGTTCTCCGGATCTTCCCACCACCAGCGCCCCGCCCGGGGGTGTTCCCCTTCGCGAATGGCGCGAGTGCAGGGGGCGCAGCCGATGGAGGGGTAACCCTGACGGTGGAGGCGGTTCACGGGGATGCGCCTCTTCTCGGCGTAGGCCCACACCTCGGCTTCCGTCCAGGCAATGAGGGGGTTGATCTTGACGATGCCGCCGTGGGGGGCGTCGATCTCCAGCGGCGTCAAATCGGTCCGGGTGACGCTCTGTTCGCGCCGAAGCCCCGTGATCCATCCCGCAAGGGGGTCAAGGGCGCGGTTCAGGGGCTCCACCTTTCGGATGCGGCAGCACTCGTGGCGGTTATCCAGGCTCTCGCGGAAAGAGAAGAGCCCCTTCTCGCGCTCGAGCTTCTCGACGGCTTCGCGCTCGGGGAAGTACCAGTCGATGGCGATCCCGTAGCGCTCCCTCACCGCCTCGGCCGCCTCGTACGTCTCCTCGTTGAGCCGTCCGGTGTCGAGGGCGAAGACGCCGATGTCGATCCCCGCCTCCTTGGCCAGATCGATGATGGTGATGTCCTCGACGGAGAAGGAGCAGGCGAGGGAGACGGGGCCGCCGGCGGCCTCGACCCCGGCTCGCAGGATCTGCTCGGCGGTGGCGTTCTCGGGAAGTTCGGGGAGCTTTTCGATCATGATCAATCCTCAAAAACGAGTTGGATGTAACGATGGATAAACTTTTCCTGGCTCCTGGCTCCTGGCTCCTGGCTCCTGGCTCCTGGCTCCTGGCTCCTGGCTCCTGAACCTCAGATCCCCAGCCCCATCAGCGGCCAGACGAACCGGGCGGTCGCCAGAAAGAGGATCATGGCGAAAACCTGGACGACGAGCCCCGGCAGGATCATCTCGCGCACCTTGAGAAAGCCCGAGGAGAAGACGATGGCGTTGGCCGGCGTCCCCATGGGGAGGCAGAAGGCGAGCCCGGAGGGCAGGGCGATGGCCAGCGTCATCAGGCGCGGGTCGATCCCCATCGTCGCCTCCAGGCTCATGCCGATCGGCATCAGGATGGCGATGACGGCGGCGTTGCTGATGCACTCGGTCAGAACGAGCGAGAGCATGGCCATGACCGAGATCACCAGAAAGGGGGAGTCGGAAAGCCCCGAGAGCCCCTGGTCGGCGATCCACTGGGCCGCCCCGCTTCGGTCGAGGGCGGCGGCCAGGGTGATGGCCCCGCCGTACATGAGAATCACCCCCCAGTTGACGTATTCCTCGATCGCCTTCCAGGTGACGACGTTGAAGACGAAGAGTGCGGCGGTGGCCACGATAGCGATGCTGGCCAACCCGAGCTCTCTGCCGAGAAAGATCCAGCCGGCAAGGGTCAGCACCATGATCGCCGCCACGATTTTCTCCTGAATGGTGATGCGCCCCATTTCAAGGCGTTGACGGCTCAGAAACTGGATTCCCTTCTCCACCGAGGCGATGTCCTTCGGGAAGACCCAATGCAGAAAGACGAAGCCGACGAGCATCAGCGGCAAGACGATGGGGAGGGCCGCCGCCGTCCACTCCCAGAAGGTGAAGTCGAGCCCCGTCGATTCGCGCAGCATCCCCACCGCGAGAGGCGCCCGGGCGCCGCCGAGGAAGGTGGCTATGCCGCCGATGACGCACCCCCAGCCGATGGACATGAAGAGAAGCTTGCCGTAGCGGCTTCCGCTCGGGGGAAGATCGAGGCTTCGCACGATGGCCGCCACCACGGTGAACATCATCGCAGCCACCGCGTGTTCGCTCATGGCGAAGGAGAGAAAGGCCGAAAGCAAAAAGACCGTCAGCGCCAGGCGTGTCGGCGTTTTCCCGAAACGCACCAGCATCGAGCGCGCCAATCGGGCCGAGAGCCCCGAGCTCGTCATGGCGGCGGCCAGGATGAAGGCCCCAAGGATGAAAAAGAGCGCCTCGTTGCCGAACAGGGCGAAGGTCTGCCGTCTTTCCAGTATCCCCATAAGGGGGATGGCGGCCATGGCCAGCAAAGAGGTGACCGCCAGGGGGATGATCCCCGAGATCCAGAGAAAAGTGCAGCCGGCGAAGAGGATCAGCGCCCGGTGTCCGGCGGTGCTCAGCCCTTCGGGGGGCTCCAGGGCGAAGAGGATGGCCAGGATGACGAAGACGACCGCCAGAATCTGATAGCGTCGGGTGCGATCGGCCAGCACCCGCCACAGGGGACGCCGGTCGATCTTGAGCGGTTTCTCGACATAGTTGTCGGACATTACAGCCCCGCCGATTCGAACGATTCTTCGGTGCGCCGCACCCGCAGGTGACGGCGAAGATCGCTGCTGGTGCGAATTCGCGCCTCTTCCACCCGGTCGAGGAGGGCGCCGAGTCCGCGGCGGGGGGCGGGCGCTTCAAAGGGGGTAGCCAGGTGGAGCAGCGGACGCAGCGGCTGCAGCGCCACCCCGGCGCGGGACCAGCCGCCGGCGAGATGCTCATAGATGCTGGCGATCTGCTGCGCCGTTCGATCGGTCTTTTCGCTCAGGGTGACGATCGGCATGATTTCATTGGCCAGCAGGGCGTCGATTTCGACCATGGCGCTTTCCGGCTCCAGGCGGGGGGAGACGGAGGAGAGGACGGACCAGCGAGGAAAGACGCTTCTCGCATGGTCGAGCGCCTTGCGCCAGCGGGTATGCAGGTTTTGTGGCGTTTCGCGAGGAAGATCGATGAGATCGATGCCCGCTCCATAGGCGAGTTCAAGGGCGGCGTCCGACGGAGGTTCGCAGAATCGCCCCAGGATAAAGCCACGGAAATTTTTCTTCAGAAGGCGGACCAGTTCCTCGCCTCTGCGGAAATGTTCTTCGGTCTCGAAGGTGAGAATGAAAAGACCCGTCGGTTCGATGCAGTCGCTCTCGTAGATCGTTTCGAGCGTCTGGCGCACCGGAAGGGACGAACCCACCCAGAAGACCCCATCCTGACGGCGCAGTTCCGCATCTCCCCCGAAGGAAAGGGGGGTGCTCAGGAGTTCTTCGATTTTCGCCGGATCGATCAACATGAGAAAGTGAATTCCCGCAAAGAATAAACTTGATTTTTGGGGCGATGTTTGAAGAGTAGTAAAATAGATCAAACGTGTCAAGAATTATCTGGAAATATTCTTAACTTTTTTAGTGTAAAATGCGGAGACATTCGTATGGCGGTTTCGGCGGGGGAAGCAAAAAGGCCGCCATAAAGGCGGCCTTTTTGCTTCGGATGAAGGGGGCTCACGCGGAGAGAATGTTCTTCAGATTCGCCTCTTCCTGGCGCGCGAGGCGGGCGAAGGAGTAGCTGTCGAGAATGCTCATCATCTGCTCGCGCACTTCCTTCCAGGCGGCGTGAACGGCACAGTAGCAGTCCTTGCGGCAGACCCCGGGACGTTCAAGGCAGTGGTTGAGGAAGAGGGGGCCTTCCTCGGCTCTTACAACATCGAGAAGAGTGATCTCCTCGGGGTCCTTCAGCAGGTAGAACCCGCCGCCGACGCCGCGCTGAGAGCCGACAATCCCCGCCTTGATCAATGGTTGGAGGATTTTTGTGAGAAATGCCGGTGTGATGTCCTGACTCTGGCAGATGTCTTTCTTGAAGACGATCTCCCCCCTGGGTTGCTTCGAGAGGTAGAGCAGGGCGCGGATGGAATATTCGGTGGCGCGGGTAATGATCAAGATTGTCTCCTTCGCGAACTCTTACTTTGAAGAGTTACAATAGGAACATCGGAAAAGTCAACCAAAAAGACGTATACGCGGGGGGTGCGAGGGGCCTATCTGCTTCGGAGATCAACGTTTTTTGGACTGCGGGGGCGTTGAGCACTTGACAGCCGGGCTCCACGGCGGGCATCATTCGTCTGTTCTCCAAGGAGTTTTCCCACCTTGACCGCCGGATCCATCTTCTCTCATCCCGTTGGGCGCTTTGCGCCGAGTCCGACCGGCCCCCTGCATTTCGGCTCTCTTGTGGCCGCCGTCGGAAGTTACTGCATCGCCCGGCGCTCCGGAGGTCTCTGGAGAGTGCGGATCGAGGATCTCGACCAGCCGCGCGTCGTGCCCGGAGCCGCCGAGGAGATCCTGGACGTCCTGGAGCGGCTCGGATTCGAGTGGGACGGTGAAGTCCTCTATCAGAGCCGGCGCACCGGGCGCTACGAAGAGGTGTTGTCGGATCTCGAGCGAAAGGGCCTTGTCTTTGCCTGCGGCTGTTCGCGAAAGGAGATCCTGGCGAGCGCGCCCCACCCAGGTGAGGAGGGACCGGTCTACCCCGGCACCTGCCGGCAGGGCCTTTCGCCCGGGCGCCCGCCCAGGGCGCTTCGTCTGCGGGTGCCGAAGGGGGCGGTGGCCTTCTGCGACGGGGTCTTCGGTCCGGTGGAGCAGTGTCTGGCGACCCGTGTCGGCGATTTCGTTTTGCGCCGGGCAGACGGTCTTTTCGCTTACCAGTTGGCGGTCGTCGTCGACGACGCCGACAGCGGCGTCAACCAGGTGGTGCGCGGGGAGGATCTTCTCGGATCGACTCCGAGGCAGATCTACCTTCATTCCTGCCTCGATCTGCCCGTTCCGCACTACATTCATCTTCCCCTGGCTCTCGATTCGCTCGGAGAGAAGATCAGCAAACGCCACGGAGACTACGGACCGCTCGATCCGTCCGTGCTGTGGCATGCCCTGTGCTTTCTCGGGCAGAAAGTTCCGGCGGAGCTGAAGGGGGCGCCCGGCGCCGAAGTTCTCGCCTGGGGGGGAATGCATTTCGAACTGTGCGCCGTCCCCGCCCGCTCGGAAAGAGTTGAACGTATTCCATAAAGGTTTCTGCGCCTATGCGCTCTATTGAAAGGATCACAGGTACCCGTATGAATGGAGGTCGATGGATGAAACGGATCGCTCTGCTTCTGCTGCCGCTTTTTCTGATCGGATGCGCCGGCGGAACGTACAAACTGCCCAAGGATGAATACCGCGAGCGGGTGAGGACCCTGGGCGTTCTCCCTTTGATGCTCGACGAGGGCTCCACCATCACCCACCCCGAACGCAGGGAGCTCATCGAGCTGCTGCATCGGGCAAACGCCGGAAAAGACGATCGGCTCATCTCCATCCTGCGCGACAGGAAGGGGTATTTCGATATCCGCCAGGTCGACGGCAACCCCCGCGCCCTGTTCGCAAGTCTGGTCCGGGGGAGCGCCTTGAGGGGCGAGGGTGATGCGGTCTATCGCCGTTACCATTTCGACGGGGCGACCGCTGCCCGTCTTTCGTCCGAGCATATGGTGGACGCCCTGCTCGTGGTGATCATGGGCGGGGTCGAAAGGGTAGAGAGGCGAAGGGATCGTGCGCCGTTCGTCACCTATCTCGAGGCCCCCTACAATTCGATCCTGGTCACGGCGGCGGTCGTCCTCCCCTCCGGCGAGATGGCATGGGAATACGCGGGCGAGGCCGGAGACCCTTTCCTGCCCCTTCAGTACGCTGATTTTCTCGAGGCCGACGTCAACCGGACGGACGAGGTGCGCATCAAGTTCATCTCTTTGCCGGGACTCGAGCGGGCTCTCACAGAGCCAAGCAGGGGAATTCTGGTTCGCGACCAGTTCCCGGGGCTCTACCAGAATCTCTTTCAGAGGATCTCCTCCTCCCTCAACCCCGGGCTCAATATCCCGTTGCGGCCCCGCTAGCGTCGTTTCCCGCCGGCGGGCGTTCCTGCCGGCGGGAAATTTATTCAATCCCAATTGACAAACCTCGATGGATGGGGTAAATAGGGAGTTGACTGCAAAAAAGCCTTCCGATATCTAGAAGAAAAATTTTTTCCTTTCGAGCCATCCAGACAAACTAAAGAAGAGATAAATCGAAATCGCTCACCGGCGGATCTGTGGCGAAAGCATCGTCTGGTTTCGCTTCACCGGGATGACGTCTTCCCCTGCCGTTCTGCGCCACCCTGCCCAAAACGACGATCAAACAGATCATATACTCTTGAATCCTCAACTTCCAATCGACAGCCTGCCGGCATGGCCCACCCCCCGACACCACCAGTGCGGTTCGTCGCAACAGTCCCGTGCGGCCGAGGAGAACACATGAACCTGAAAGAGCTGAAAGAAAAGAAAATCATCGATCTGGCCAATATCGCCAGGGATCTGAAGATCGAGGGCGCCTCCGGCCTGCGCAAACAAGACATGATCTTCGCCATTCTGAATGCGACTTCAGAGAAGAACGGGGCGATTTTCGGCGAAGGGGTCCTCGAGATCCTCCCCGACGGGTTCGGTTTCCTGCGCGCCCCCGATGCCAACTATCTCCCCGGTCCGGACGACATCTACGTCTCCCCCTCCCAGATCCGGCGATTCAACCTGCGCACCGGCGATACGGTGTCGGGGCAGATCCGCCCCCCCAAGGAGGGCGAGCGCTATTTCGCCCTGCTCAAGGTCTCGGAGGTCAACTTCGAGGACCCCGCTGTCGCCCGCGACAAGACCCTCTTCGACAACCTGACCCCCCTGTATCCGGAGAACCGCTTCACCCTCGAGACGACGACCGAGAACCTCTCCATGCGGGTGATGGATCTGGCCACCCCCATCGGCAAGGGGCAGCGCGGTCTGATCGTCGCGCCGCCGCGCACCGGCAAGACGATGCTGCTGCAGAACATCGCCAACTCGATCACCACCAACCATCCCGAGGTCTACCTCATCGTACTGCTCATCGACGAGCGCCCCGAGGAGGTGACCGACATGCAGCGCTCGGTGAACGGCGAGGTCATCTCCTCCACCTTTGACGAACCGGCGACTCGCCACGTGCAGGTGGCCGAAATGGTCATCGAGAAGGCCAAACGCCTGGTGGAGCACAAGCGCGACGTCGTCATCCTTCTCGATTCGATCACCCGTCTGGCCCGCGCCTACAACACCGTCGTCCCTCCCTCCGGGAAAATCCTCTCGGGCGGCGTCGACTCCAACGCCCTGCACAAACCCAAGCGGTTCTTCGGCGCCGCCCGCAACATTGAAGAGGGTGGAAGCCTCACCATCATCGCCACCGCTCTGGTAGACACCGGCAGCAAGATGGACGAGGTCATCTTCGAGGAGTTCAAAGGGACCGGCAACATGGAGGTCCACCTCGACCGCCGTCTCGTCGACAAGCGAACCTTCCCCGCCATCGACGTCAACAAGTCGGGGACGCGCCGCGAAGAGCTCCTCGTTCCCGCCGCCACCCTGCAGCGAATCTGGCTGCTGCGCAAGGTCCTCTCGAGCATGAACGTCGTCGATGCCATGGAGTTCCTGCTGGAGAAGCTCTCAGAAGCCAAGGACAATCAGGAGTTTTTCGAGAGCATGAATCGCTGAAGTCCCGGCGGGCGCCTCTGGCCGAGAAAGTTCTTGAACCGAAGGGGCGAAAGTGGTAAAAAACGAAGTTCATCCGCGCTGCGGCGCGATTCGGCCTGTACACGCCAGGCATTCAAGGAGAAATCATGAAAGAAGGTATTCACCCCAAGTACGAACCGGCGACCGTGAAGTGCCACTGCGGCAATGTTTTCGAGACCCGCTCCACCAAGAAGGGAGGAGAGATCATGACCGAGATCTGCTCTTCCTGCCACCCGTTCTTCACCGGCAAGCAGAAGCTCATCGATACGGCAGGCCGAATCGAACGCTTCCGCAAGAAATACGGAAAATAATGGACCGAAGACGGCCTTTCGGGGCCGTCTGCCGTTTTTCCCGTACCGCTCTCGCCCCTTCCGGTTCTGCGACCTTCGCCGACCCCTTTCGGCAAAGGGGAATGTAATCGATGTTGGTTCAGCTTCTCACCCACACTCCCGAACCGGAAGAGGTCGTCACGGCTGCGGCGCGCCTGTGCTATTCGGCGGCCTCCATCGATCGTCTCCTCGAGAAGAGCCGACAGGACCGGCAGTCCCTCCTTGCCAAGATCCTTTCCTCCGGACACTATTCCGTCCTCGAGCACGCCTCCTTCACCTTCGGTATCGAGGGGATCAGCCGAGCCTGCTCGCATCAGCTTGTCAGGCACCGCCTCGCGTCCTATTCCCAGCAGAGCCAGCGCTACGTCTCCCACAAGGAGCGCTTCGCCGCGGTGACTCCCCCCTCCATCGCCGCACAACCGGAGCTTCGGGAGCGTTACGACAGCCTGCTCGACGAGATCCACGAGGTCTACCGCCGGATGCTCGACGCCGGAGTGCCGGCCGAAGACGCGCGTTTCGTCCTCCCCAACGCGGCCGAGACGAAGATCGTCATGACGATGAACGCCAGGGAGCTCCGGCACTTCTTCGAGCTTCGCTGTTGTCGCCGGGCTCAATGGGAGATCCGGGAGATGGCGCTGCGGATGCTGCGCCAGGTGCGTGCGGCCGCTCCGTTGATCTTTGCCGATGCGGGGCCGGGATGTCTTCGCGGAGCGTGCCCCGAGGGGGAGATGAGCTGCGGCGAGGCGGCGCAGGTCAGAAAAGAATTCAAGGATCTGTAGGGGCGTGATTCATCACGCCCAAGGCGTGCATGGGTTCACCCCCACGGGATATACATATGTTCGACAAGCTTGAAACTGTTGTTGATCGTTTCCGGGAAGTCGAAGGGCTCCTTTCGGACCCCTCCGTCGTTTCCCGGCAGGACCAGTTCCGTGCCCTCACCAAGGAGCATGCCGATCTGGCCGGGATCGTGGAGAAGTTCTTTCTCTACAAGAAAATCGGCGAGGAGATCGAGGGAAATCGCGAGCTGTTGCGCGACGGCGACCCCGAGATGCGCGAGATGGCCAGGGCCGAACTCCCTGAACTGGAGAGCCGCCTCGACGAGATCGGAAAGGAGCTGCGGCTTCTTTTGTTGCCCAAAGATCCCAACGACGACAAGAACATCATCCTCGAGATCCGCGCAGGGACCGGCGGCGAGGAGGCGGCCCTTTTTGCGGGCGATCTCTTCCGCATGTACTCGCGCTATGCCGACCGGCGCCGCTGGCGCGTGGAGATCCTGAGCGCCTCCGAGTCGGACGCGGGGGGATTCAAGGAGGTCATCGCCTTGATCAGCGGCGACCGCGTCTACTCGCGGCTCAAGTTCGAAAGCGGCGCCCATCGCGTGCAGCGCGTCCCCGCCACCGAGGCGCAGGGACGCATCCACACTTCGGCCTGCACGGTGGCGGTTCTTCCCGAGGCTGAGGATGTGGACGTGCAGATCGATCCCTCGGACCTGCGCATCGACGTTTACCGCGCTTCCGGGGCCGGTGGGCAGCACGTCAACAAGACCGAATCGGCGGTGCGCATCACCCATATCCCCACGGGCGTCGTCGTGGCGTGCCAGGACGAGAAGTCCCAGCACAAGAACAAGGCCAAGGCGATGAAGATCCTCCAATCGCGCATCCTCGACAGCATGATCGCCGAGCAGGAGGCGAAAATGGCCGCCGACCGCAAGAGCCAGGTGGGATCGGGGGACCGCAGCGAGCGCATCCGCACCTACAACTTTCCCCAGGGGCGCTGCACCGATCACCGCATCGGACTTACCCTCTATCGCCTGGAGGCGATCATGGAGGGGGATATCGACGAGATCGTCGACTCCCTTCTCACCAGTCACCATGCCGAGGCGCTCAGCGGCCTGGAGGGTTGACCCGTGTCCGAAGTCTGGACCGTCCTCAAAATCCTGCAGTGGACCGAAGGATACCTCGGAGACAAGGGGATCGAGGGGGGACGCCTCGATGCACAGCTCCTTCTCGCCAAGGTGCTGGGGCTCGACCGGGTCGGCCTCTACCTGCAGTTCGACCGTCCCCTGGAGTCGGCGGAACTGGCCGCCTTTCGCGAGATGGTCCGGCGCCGGGCGCGGCGCGAACCGCTCCAGTACATCCTGGAGAAGGCCGAGTTCTGGTCTCTTCCCCTTCGGGTCTCTCCCGCCGTTCTTGTTCCCCGCGCCGATACCGAGGTCCTGGTGGAGGAGGCCCTTCGGGTCGGGTCGGGGGCGGAGACGATTCTCGATGTCGGAACCGGAAGCGGCGCCATCGCGCTGGCGCTCGCCTCGGAACTCCCCAGAGCCCGGGTAGAGGGGATCGACCTCAGCTCCGAGGCGCTGGCGATTGCTCAGGAGAACGCCCGGCAACATCAGTTGCACGAGCGCGTCGTCTTTTGCCGGGGCGACCTCCGCGCACTGCCGCAGGGGCCATGGGGACTCATCGTCTCCAATCCCCCCTACATCCCCGCCGCAGAGATCGGAGCCCTCATGCCCGAGGTGCGCGATTACGAGCCGCGTCTCGCTCTCGACGGCGGTCCCGACGGTCTCGACGCCTACAGGCTCCTGGCCTCTCAGGCGACCGGCAGCCTCGCCCCCGGAGGGTGGCTCGTGGTGGAGGTGGGAATCGGCCAGGCGCAGGCCGTTTCGGAACTCTTCTTGCAATCGGGACTCTCGAACATCTTCACCCGATCCGATTACGCCGGAGTGGTCCGCGTGGTCGGAGGGAAAAAGCAGTAGCCAGGAGCCGGAATCCAGGAGCCAGGAGGGATTCAAAGGCATTTTATTCTGGCTCCTGGATTCTGAATTCTGGCTACTCAAAGGATTTTTGAAATGGACAAGATCGTCATTCATGGAGGCAACAGACTCAAAGGGGATGTGCGCGTCAGCGGGGCGAAAAATTCGGCTCTTCCCCTTCTTTTCGCCACATTGCTCGCGCCCGGGGTGCACCGGGTTTCGAATGTTCCCAATCTGAGGGACATCGGCACGGTTGAGAAGCTCCTGACCATTCTCGGCGCCGAGGTGCGGCGAGAGGGCGGCGTCTTCACTGTGGACGCCACCCGCATCGCCAGCGTCGAGGCTCCCTACGACCTGGTGCGCACCATGCGCGCCTCGGTTCTCGTTCTCGGCCCTTTGCTGGCCCGCCTCGGCCATGCCAGGGTGAGCCTTCCCGGAGGATGCGCCATCGGCGCACGCCCCATCAACCTGCACCTCAAGGGGCTGGAGGCGATGGGGGCGAAGATCACCCTCGACCATGGCTATGTGGAGGCGAAGGCCAGGCGGCTCAAGGGAGCGCGGATCTATCTCGATTTCCCCACCGTCGGGGGGACGGAGAACCTGATGATGGCAGCGGCCCTTGCCAAGGGAGTGACCACGCTGGAGAACGCCGCAGCCGAACCGGAGATCGTCGAACTCGCCGATGCCATCAACTGCATGGGAGGCAAGGTTCGCGGCGCTGGGACCGACACCATCGTCATCGAGGGGGTGGATGAACTGCGCCCCCTCGGGTACGCCGTCATGCCCGATCGCATCGAGGCGGGGACCTTCATGATCGCCGCCGCCATGACCCGCGGCGATGTGCGGGTGATCGGGGCCGTGCCGGCCCACCAGGACGCCCTGCTCGGCAAGTTGCGCGAGGCCGGGGTCGAAGTGCTCGTGGAAGAAGGGGCGATCCGGGTGCGCGGTCCCAGGAAGATCACTTCGGTGAACATCAAGACGCAGCCGTATCCCGGGTTTCCCACCGACATGCAGGCCCAGTTCATGGCCTTGATGACGCTCGGAAACAGTACGAGCATCATCTCCGAGAACGTCTTCGAGAACCGCTTCATGCATGTGTGCGAATTGCAGCGCATGGGGGCGGATATCGCCATCGAGGGACACACGGCCGCCGTCCGCGGAGTCAAGTCGCTGCTGGGGGCTCCCGTGATGGCCACCGATCTTCGGGCGAGCGCCTCTCTCGTTCTGGCGGGCCTGGCGGCGGACAACACGACGGAAATCTCCCGCATCTATCACCTCGACCGCGGTTACGAGCGTCTCGAGGAGAAATTCAATGAGCTCGGCGCCGATATCAGGAGGGTTTCGGAGGTGAAGGAGGCCGTCCCCGCTCCCCTGAAGGTCGTCGGGCTCGCAGGCGATGCCTGACCAGAGATCAAGGACATTTTGCCATGAGTGACTGGATCACCTTCGCGCTGCCCAAAGGGCGGATCATGCAGGACTCGATGGAGCTATTCTCCCGTATCGGCATCACCTGCCCGGAGATGGAGGAGGGAAACAGCCGCAAGCTCGTCTTCGAAAACCCTCAGAGCAGACTGCGCTTCATGGCGGTTCGTGCCACCGACGTTCCCACCTACGTGGAGTACGGCTGCGCCGACCTGGGGGTCGTCGGAAAAGACACGCTTCTGGAGCAGGGAAAAGATCTCTACGAGCCCCTCGATCTGAAGTTCGGCTACTGCCGCCTGGTCGTCGCGGAGCCCAGAGAGCTGCGCAAGAACGACGATCCGGCGAGCTGGTCCAATATCCGCGTGGCGACCAAGTATCCCAACCTCACCGAGCGCTACTTCGCCGCCAAGGGGGTGCAGGTCGAGATCATCAAGCTCTACGGCTCCATCGAACTGGCGCCCCTGGTGGGCCTTTCGGAGCGCATCGTCGACCTCGTCTCCACCGGAGCGACGCTTCGCGACAACGGCATGGCCGAGGTGGAGACCATCGCAGAAATCACCACCCGCCTCATCGTCAACCGCGCGAGCCTCAAGACAAAGCACGCCCGCATCGTTCCGATCATCGAGGGCCTCGAGAAGGTGATCGGAGAGGACGTCAGGATAAGTCAGTGAGGAGTGAAGCGTGAGGGGTGAGGAGTAAATTCCAATGCAAAAACAATACTTTAAGAAGTTTCTCCTCACTCCTAACCCCTCACTCCTCACGGATTCAGGAATATGATTCAACTGCTGCGTTTCACCGATGCCGGATTCGAGACGGCGCTTCGCCAGATTGTGGAGCGGGGGGAGAACCCGCCGAAGGGGGTGGAGGAGACCGTCGCCTCCATTATTGCCGATGTGCGTGCACGAGGGGACGAGGCCCTTTTCGATTATACGGTGCGCTTCGACCGTCTCGAGTTGACCTCCGAGTCGGCGCAGGTAACTCCTGAAGAGATCGACAGGGCGCTTGCCGCCGTTGATTCGCGATCTCTTGACGCCCTTCGCCTGGCGGCGGGGCGCATTGCCGACTACCATGCCAAACAGAAGACCGAGACGTGGCTCTCCACTGCCGAGGAAGATATCCTGCTCGGGCAGATGGTGCGCCCCCTCGACCGCGTGGGGATCTACGTCCCCGGCGGCAAGGCGGCCTATCCCTCTTCGGTCCTGATGAATGCGGTTCCGGCAAAGGTCGCAGGGGTCCGTGAGATCGTCATGGTCGTTCCGATGCCCGGCGGCGAAGCCAACGCTCATGTGCTCGCCGCGGCCCACCTCGCGGGGGTCGATCGGATCTTCAAGGTCGGCGGAGCCCAGGCAGTGGCGGCTCTCGCCTACGGGACGCAGACGATCCCCCGGGTCGACAAGATCACCGGTCCTGGAAACATCTACGTGGCGACGGCCAAGAAGATGGTCTTCGGCCAGGTCGACATCGACATGATCGCAGGCCCCAGCGAGATCCTCATCATCAACGACGGCAGCGGCGACGCCGCCCATCTCGCCGCCGATCTGCTGGGGCAGGCAGAGCACGACGAACTCGCCTCTTCGGTCCTCATCACCACCGACGAAGCGTTTGCGCAGAAGGTGCGCGAGGCGGTGGAGGAGCAGCTTGCGGCTCTGCCCCGGCAGCAGATCGCCCGCAAGGCCATCGAGAACTACGGCGCCGTCATTGTCGCGCGCGATCTCGACGAGGCGATCGACTTCTCCAATCGCATCGCCCCCGAACACCTGGAGCTTGCCGTAGACAACCCTTTCGAGATCCTGCCGCGCATCCGCCATGCCGGCGCCATCTTCATGGGGCACTATACCCCCGAAGCGGCCGGGGATTATCTCGCCGGCCCCAACCACACCCTCCCCACGGGGGGGACGGCCCGCTTCTTCTCCCCTCTTGGGGTCGACGACTTCGTCAAGAAGTCGAGCATCGTCTCGTTCTCCCGCGGCGGCCTCGAGCGACTGGGGAAGGAGATTGTTCATATCGCCGAACTTGAGGGGCTCGATGCCCATGCCCGCTCCGTAGCGATTCGGATGCGGCAGAGTTAAAGCAAGCACAGAGCAAAAAAAACGTCACCATCAAGTCACCAAGGGCACCAAGAATAATTTTTTTAACAAAGACTTTCTTTGTGGCTTGGCGTCTTGGTGGTAAATGGTTTGCCTCTTCGTGCGAAGGAGATCCGAATGAGCCGAAGCGCCATTGTCGACCGCAACACCGCCGAGACCGATTTTCACATCAAGCTTGACCTGGACGGATCGGGACAGAGCGAGATCTCGACCCAGGTCCCCTTCATGGACCACATGCTGACCCACATCGCCAGGCACGGCTTTTTCGACCTGACGGTGAAAGGAACGGGGGACATCCACATCGACGATCACCACACCGTCGAAGACCTCGGCATCTGCCTCGGCAAGGCGTTCCGCATGGCCCTGGCCGACAAGGCCGGCATCCGGCGCTACGGGCAGGGAACGATGCCGATGCACGAGGCCCTTGTTTCGGTGCACATCGATTTTTCGGGGCGCCCCTATCTCGTCTACAATGTCGAGATGCCCAAGGCGAAGGTCGGCGCCTTCGACGTGGAGCTGGTGGAGGAGTTCTGCGTCGCCTTCTGCAACCACTCGGGCGCCAACATGCACGTGAATCTGCACTACGGAAGCAATCTGCACCACATCGTCGAGGCTATCTTCAAGGCCCTCGGCCGCGCCCTCGACGACGCCACGCAGCGCGATCCCAGGGTCAAGGGTGTCCTCTCCACCAAGGGATCGCTGGACTGATGATCACCGTCATTGATTACGGCATGGGGAACCTGCGCAGCGTGCAGAAGGGGTTCGAAAAAGTCGGTTTCGAAGCAAAAGTGACCGACGACCCCCGTGAGGTCGAGAAGGCCGAGCGCCTCGTGCTTCCAGGCGTCGGCGCGTTTCGCGACTGCATGGCGAATCTGCGCGAGGGGCGCTTCGTCGAACCGATTCTCGCCCATGTGGAGAGCGGGCGACCCTTTCTCGGCATCTGCCTGGGGCTGCAACTCCTTTTTACTGAAAGCGAAGAGTTCGGACGCCACCGGGGGCTCGGGGTCATCCCGGGAAAGGTGGTGCGTTTTCCCGAGGGGATGCGCGGAAAGGGAGAAGAGCTCAAGGTGCCGCACATGGGGTGGAACCAGATCGCCATCACCCGTTCCGCTCCGATCTTCCGCGGGATCGAGAACGGCTCTTCGGTCTACTTCGTCCACTCCTTCTACGTCGTTCCGGAAGATCCGGAGGTGACGGCCTCCGAGACCGGTTACGGCATCCCCTTTTGTTCGAGCATCTGGAAGGACAACGTCATGGCGACCCAGTTCCATCCGGAAAAGAGCCAGCAGGTGGGACTGAAGATCCTGGAGAATTTTGGAAGAATGTGAAAAGCAGGAGCCAGAAGCCAGGAGCCAGGAGCCGGTAGAAAATCAAAGGCTTTATTCTGGATTCTGGATTCCGGCTCCTGGATACTGCCTTTAAGGATTTACAATGATCGTTATACCCGCAATCGATCTGAAGGAAGGGCGCTGCGTCCGGTTGGAGCAGGGGCTCATGGAGAAGGACACCGTCTACTCGGACGACCCCGGCGCCCAGGCTCTGCACTGGCAGCGCGAGGGAGGAGAGCTGCTGCACATCGTCGATCTCGACGGCGCCTTCGCCGGCGTTCCGCGCAACCGCGAGGCGATCGCGGCCATCGTCGCCGCAATCGACATCCCCACCGAGCTCGGCGGCGGCATTCGCGACCTCAAGACGATCGAGGCCTATCTGGAGTTAGGGATCGGCCGAGTGATCCTCGGCACCGTAGCCAAGGAAAACCCGCAGATCGTCGCCGAGGCGTGCCGCCTCTTTCCCGGACGCATCGTGGTGGGGATCGACGCCAAGGGAGGAAAGGTGGCCGTGCGCGGCTGGGCCGATGTCACAGAGAAGAGCGCCGCCGAACTCGCCCGCGAGATGGAAGGGTACGGGGTCGAGGCGATCATCTATACCGACATCGCCCGCGACGGCATGATGCAGGGTCCCAATATCGAGGCGACCCGCCAGCTTGCCGAATCGATCTCCATCCCCGTCATCGCCTCCGGCGGGGTCTCGAGCCTGAAGGACATCGAAAACCTCATGGCCGTCGAGGATTCGGGGGTGGTGGGGGTGATCACCGGCAAGGCG
This sequence comes from Desulfuromonadales bacterium, assembly GCA_029289095.1. Classification (GTDB taxonomy): domain Bacteria; phylum Desulfobacterota; class Desulfuromonadia; order Desulfuromonadales; family JACZKF01; genus JARFUG01. Next base: position 100,452 of record JARFUG010000001.1, on the reverse strand, counting down.
ATCTACACCGGAGCGCTCGACCTGCGGACGGCCGTTGAGTTGACTAAGGGCAGATAAGGCACAGGCATCAGGCGCCAGGTTTCAGGAATCAGGTTTAAATGCCTGACCTGAAACCTGAAACCTGGAGCCTGAAACCTGCGACGCAAGGAGCTCTATGCTTTCAAAACGCATCATCCCCTGTCTCGACGTCAAGGACGGCCGCGTGGTCAAGGGGGTCCAGTTCGTCGAACTTCGCGACGCCGGAGATCCGGTGGAGGCGGCCGAGGCCTACGACGCGCAAGGGGCCGACGAGCTGACCTTTCTCGACATCACCGCTTCGCATGAGAAGCGCGGCATCATCCTCGAGGTCGTCGCCCGCACCGCTGAGCGCGTCTTCATGCCCCTGACTGTCGGGGGAGGGGTGCGCGAGATTGCCGACATCCGCAACCTTCTCAATGCCGGGGCGGACAAGGTCTCCATCAATACCGCCGCGGTGCATCGCCCAGATTTCGTGCGCGAGGCGGCCGAGCGTTTCGGCTCCCAGTGCATCGTCGTGGCCATCGATGCCCGCCGTGTTCGTGAAGGAGACGACACGCGCTGGGAGGTCTTCACCCACGGCGGGCGCAACCCGACGGGGATCGACGCCGTCGAGTGGGCCGCCCGCATGGAGAGGCTCGGCGCGGGGGAGATCCTTTTGACTTCCATGGACAGGGACGGCACCCGCGACGGCTACGACGTCCCCCTGACCCGGGCGGTGAGCGACCGGGTGCGCATTCCAGTCATCGCCTCCGGCGGCGTGGGGAACCTGGAGCACATCCGAGAGGGGCTCGTCGAAGGGGGCGCAAGCGCCGCCCTGGCCGCCAGCATCTTTCACTTCCGGGAGCACACCATCCGCGAGTGCAAGGAATATCTGCGCGAGCACGGCGTTGCCATACGGCTTTAGGCCGATGAAAAACGCCCACCTGCGGCGTTGCCCTCACCCTTCTCCCTTGCGCCGTACTGGTGTACGCCTCAGGGCGAAGGATCTCGGGCGCCTTGCATCTGGACATTTTTGATCGGCCTTACGACCTACTTAAAGGCGAAAAAACCCATGTCTCTTTTCGACCAGATCAAATTCGACGAGAACGGCCTGGTGGCCGCCATCACCCGCGACGCCGACAACGGCGAGGTGTTGATGATGGCGTGGATGAACCGCGAGGCGCTCGAAAAGACGGTGGCGACGGGGAAGGTCCACTACTGGTCCCGCTCGCGCCGGGCGCTGTGGATGAAGGGGGAGAGCTCGGGGCATGTGCAGACGGTGCGGCAGATCCGCCTCGACTGCGACGGCGACGCCTTGCTGATCGATGTCGAGCAGGAGGGGGCGGCCTGCCACACGGGGCGCCGCTCCTGTTTCTACACCGTCGTTGAGGGAGAAGGGCTGCGTTTGGAAGGGGAGAAGACCGCCGACGCCGCCTCACTTTACGCCCGCACCGATATACTCGATGCGCTTTACCACGTCATTCAGGAGCGCAGGAGAAATCCGTCCGAGAAGTCCTATGTCGCCTCTCTGTACGCCAGGGGGCTCGACAAGATTCTGGGCAAGATAGGCGAGGAGGCGACGGAGACCGCTGTGGCGGGCAAGGGCGGCAACCGCGACGAGATCGTCAGCGAGACGGCCGATCTTTTCTTTCATACGCTGGTTCTGCTCGGCCATTACGATCTTCCACCCGAGCGTGTCTATGCCGAGCTGCGCAGGCGCTTCGGATTCTCCGGTATCGAAGAGAAAGAGGGCCGGGGGAAAAAAGGATGAAGAGGGATTGAATTCCCCATACGAATGGTCTATCATGTCCAATTGCTGAGCAGGGCGCCGGAAATCCGGTTGCCCTTCTTTGCGTTTCTCCGGGAAAACAAGGAGCCGAACTCATGGATCTGAAAGAGCGTCTCAGCGAAGCGATGAAGGAGGCCATGCGGGCCAAGGACTCTTTGCGTCTGAGCGCCATCCGCCTGATGCGCACGGCGATCAAGAATAAAGAGATTGACGAGCGCCGGGAGTTGGGAGATGAGGACGTTGTCTCTGTTCTTTCGACCCTGGTGAAGCAGCGCCGGGAGTCGGCCCAGGTCTACCGGGAGAACGACCGGATCGATCTTGCGCGCAAGGAAGAGGAGGAACTCGCCATCATTCAGGAATTCCTGCCGGCGCAGCTCTCCCCCCAGGAGATCGAGGCACTCATCGAGGAGGCTGTGGCCGAGACGGGCGCCGCCTCAATGAAGGACATGGGGAAGATCATGAAGATCGTGACCGCCCGCACGACCGGCCGGGCCGATGGACGGGAAGTCAGCGAGAAGGTAAAGGCGCGCCTTTCGCGCTGAGGAGGGGAGACCAAAAGGTTCGATGAACTACCTCGACATAGGCATCCTGACGGTCCTGGCAGGCTTCCTGATCAAAGGGGTGTGGCGGGGTCTGCTGAGGGAGGTTTGTGAGCTGGCCGGACTGCTGCTCGGCGCGCTCATCGCCTTTCGCTTTCATGCGCCTCTCGGGGATGTGCTGATGTCGGTCTTTGAAATTTCCTCCCGCTTTGCCGCGGTGGCCGCTTTTGCCCTGCTCTTCATCAGTACCGTCCTTTTCTTTGCCCTTCTGGGTTATCTGCTCTCGCGTTTTGTCCGGCTTCTCTTTCTCGGGGGGCTCAATCGGGTTGCCGGTGGCTTCTTCGGATTGGCCCAGGGGGGCCTGCTGGTGGCGGTGATCCTCTTTACCTTCTCTCTGACGGAACTTCCCGAGATCCTTGAAGGCATGCTGATCGATTCCCGGCTCGCCCCCTCTTTTGTTGATCTCGGCGAGGCGGCGTTTCAGGAGAGCCGTCGCTTCTTCGCCGAGTGGCGATAATGGCGCAGCGCAACGGCAATTCTTTGATGATGGAAGAAACCCTCAGGGTTCTCGAATTCGACAAGATCACGGCGATTCTGGCCGGCTTTACGGCGACCTCTCCCGGTCGGCAGAGGGCAGAGGCGCTCAGGCCTCATGCGGACGATTCCGCGGCCGCCGATTCCTTGGCGCAGACCTCGGAGATGACCGCGCTTCTGGCCTCCGAAGGGGCGCCGCCGGTAGGTGGCAGCAGGGATCTGAAGCAGACGCTGCGACTGCTGAGGGCGGAGGGGGCCTGGCTTGCTCCGGATGCACTTCTCGATGTTCTTGCCTCGGCAGAGGCAGCCATCGAGTGCAGGCGCTACTTCGATCAGGCCCGGCACGCCCCCCGTCTCACCGCTATCGCCGCAGGGCTCACCCCCTTGAACGACCTGCGGCAGCAGATCCGCGCCGCGATCGGAGCAAGGGGTGAAATCCTCGACAGCGCCTCTTTCGAGCTCGGCGACCTGCGCCACGACATTCAGCAGACCCGCGTCCGCATCCGCCGGATGCTGGAGCGTCTGCTCGGCAACGAAAGTCTCGCTTCCGCATTCCAGGAGAAGATCGTCACCGAGCGCGGCGGTCGTTACGTTGTGCCGGTGCGCGCCGATCATCGCGGGCAGGTCAAGGGGTTCGTCCACGACGAGTCGGCCAGCGGCCAGACCCTCTTCGTCGAACCGACGGCTGTGCTGGAGGAGAACAACCGGCTGCAGAAACTGCTCCGCGACGAACAGCGGGAGATCGAGCGCATCCTGCGGCGTCTCTGCGATCTGGTCAGGCGCGATGCCGAGGCGCTGGGGGCCAATCAGGAGATCCTGACGCACCTCGATTTTACCGCAGCCTGCGGACGGTTTTCCCTCGCCTGCAAGGGGAGCGCGCCGCGCCTGACGAAAGAGCCCCTCGTCGAACTTGTCGAAGCGCGTCATCCGCTCCTTCTGCTCAATGTCGACGGCACGTCCCGGGGGATCGAGGCGGTCCCGGTCGACATACGCCTCGGCGAGGGCCGCGACACCCTGGTGATCAGCGGTCCCAACACGGGGGGGAAAACGGTGACCCTGAAGACTGCCGGCCTTCTTCTGCTGATGGCGCGCGCCGGTCTGCACCTCCCCTGCAGGGAAGAGAGCCGGGTTCACCTTTTCGGACGGATTTTTGCCGATATCGGCGACGAGCAGAGCATCGAGGAGAGCCTCTCCACCTTCTCGGGCCATCTGATCCGTATCGCGCGCATTCTGGCCGAGGCCGACGACGACTCCCTCGTTCTTCTCGACGAGGCGGGAACCGGCACCGATCCGGCCGAGGGAGGGGCGCTGGCGCAGGCCGTTCTCGATACGCTCAGGTCGCGAGGGGCCCGGGTGATCCTCACAACGCACCTCAACCTCCTCAAGGGGTATGCCCACCTGCGCGAGGGGGCGGAAAACGCGGCGGTGGAGTTCGACAGCGTGTCGCTCGCTCCCACCTACCGCCTCCATTACGGGATTCCGGGAGCGAGCAACGCCTTCACCATTGCGCGGCGTCTCGGGCTCCCCGACGATGTTCTTGCGACCGCGGGGCGATACCTCGGAGAGGGGGAGCGAGAGGGGCTCGCACTTATCGAGGAGCTCAATCGCCTGCGAAAGAGCCTGGAGATCGAACTCGAAGAGGCGCGGCGCCTGCGTGCCGAGGCGGAGGGGGAACGCGAGCGCCGCAGGCGCCTGCTGCGCGAGCTCGAAGAGCAGAAGCGCGCCGTTCTGGAGAAAGCCGCCCGGCGAGGCGAGGAACGTCTCAAGGTGGCCGAACGCTCTTTGAAGAGTTTGCTCGACGAGGCCCGAAAAGTGGGCGCTGCGCCCCCGGAACGGGCGCGTCTTTCCGGGGAGCTTCAGCAGGTGCGGCAGGATGTTGCGGCGCTTCGGCCCGAGCCGCCCCGCAAGGGGAAGGTTCCCAGGGGGGTGCGAGCCGGCGAAATCCTGCGCATCCCGGCACTGGGGACCGAAGGGGAGGTGGTGCGGATCGTCGGCGATGAGGTCGAGCTCACCATCGCCGGAAAGAAGCTGCGGCGTCCTCTGCTCGAGCTCGAACAGCCTTCTCCGCGCCGTTTCGCCGGGAAGGGCAAAAAAGGAGGGACGCTCAGGAGTCATATCGAGCGCGAGGGGTTCCAGCCGCGCCTGGTTCTGGTGGGGATGCGCGTCGATGCCGCTCTCCCTCTTCTCGAGCGCTTTCTCGACGATGCGCTGCTGCACGGCATGAAGCAGTTGGAGATCGTCCACGGCAGCGGCGAGGGGATCCTGAGGCGGGCCGTGCGCGATGAGCTGGCCAGGCACCGGGAGGTGAGCGCCTTTCACGGCGCCGATCCCTCCCAGGGGGGAGACAATGTCACGCTCGTCGAGCTGAGGAGTTAATGATCCCCGAGGAGACGATTCAGCAGATCCGGGACCGCTCCGACATCGTGGAGGTCGTCTCTTCCTATCTTCCCCTGAAGAGGTCGGGCGCCAATCATCTCGGGCTCTGTCCGTTTCACTCCGAGAAGACCCCGTCCTTCAACGTCAATGCGGTGAGGCAGATCTTTCACTGTTTCGGCTGCGGGGTCGGAGGGAACGTCTTTTCGTTCCTCATGCGCATGGAGGGACTCTCGTTTCCGGAGGCGGTGCGCCGTCTCGGGGAGAAGGCCGGGATCTCGGTCGAGACCGAGGCTCCCACTCCGGAAGAGCTTCGCCGCAGGGAGGAGACCGAGCGGCTTGCGCGCATCGTCGAAGTCGCCTGCGACTTCTATCACCGCATTCTTATCGAGTCCCCCGAGGGGGCTCCGGGTCGACGCTATCTGAAAGCACGAGGGTACGACGGCGAGATCGCCCGAACCTTCCGTCTCGGGTACGCCCCTGAAAGATGGGACGGTCTTGCCGCCCACCTGGAACAGAAGGGGTTCGATCCGCGCTGGGGGCGCGAACTCGGCCTGATTCGCCCGGGTAAGGAGGGCAGAGGCGATTACGATCTGTTTCGCCGCCGTCTTCTTTTTCCGATCCTCGATTCGCAGGGACGGGTGGCGGCCTTCGGGGGACGGGTTCTCGACGATGCCCTCCCCAAGTACATCAATTCCCCGGAGTCGCGCCTCTATCACAAGGGGCGCCTCCTGTACGGCCTCTATCAGGCAAAGGATGCGATGCGCCACAGCGGCGAGGCGATCGTCGTCGAGGGATACTTCGACCATCTCGCCCTGGCGCGCGCCGGAATCCACAACGTCGTGGCGACGTGCGGCACAGCCCTGACCGCCGACCATGCACGGCTCCTCAAGCGCTATGCGCCCCGGCTTCTTCTGCTTTTCGATCAGGACGAAGCCGGTCGCAAGGCGGCCTTCCGGGGGATGGAGGCGCTTTTGACCGAAGGGGTGCATCCGGCGTTGATCGACCTCGAACCAGGAGAGGATCCCGACTCTTTCGTACAGAAACGGGGCGCTGACGCCTTCGGGCAGCGCCTGGCGGCCGCACGGCCCGCTTTGGAGGTCTTCATGCAGGCCGAGCTCGCCGCGAGGGGTGAGGGGATCGAGGGAAGAGCCAGGGCGGCCCGGGAAGTCGCAGCGCGCATCGCCCTTTTGCCCGGCGACATCGAAAGGGACCTCTATTTCAAGGAACTGGCGTCCCTTACGGGGGTCGACGAGGCGGTGCTCAGACGCAGCGCCTCGCGTGGTGAGCCGGTACCGCGGGGAGTTTCTCAGGCTCATCCAGCCGGCGTTGGGATACCGATCACCCCGGGGCCCGCTCCCGGCCGCACTCCTCAGCGAGCGGCTCGCAAAACACCGGGCGCCGCCCACAAGGCGCAGCAGTGGCTCCTGCGCCTGATGATCGAGGATGAAGGGGTGCGCCGCAAGGTCGACGAGGAGGGGGTGCACACCCTCTTTCTCGACGAGGACCATCGTGCTGTGGCCGGGCAGGTTCTGGACTTCGCCGGGAAGGGGCTCCCTCTCGACCAGGGGCTGATCCGAGAACCGCTGACGCCGGAGCAGCAGGGGCTTCTGGCTGCCGTTCTGATCCAGGATACGGGGCATCTGGCCGAGATGGGAGCGCCCCTTGTCGAGGACTGTCGCCGCGCCGTTGAGAAAGAGCGCCTTCGCAGTCGGCTGCGGGAGCTCGACGCTCTGATCCGGAGCGCCGAAGAGGCCGGCGATCTGAGCCGTCTCGCGGCGCTGCAGGGCGAACGGATGCAGCTTAATCGCCAATTGAAAAACTAGGTTGCGGATATAGACTTATTAAAAAGATTCAAACGGGTTTCCCTGTTTGGCGAAGCCCAGAGGAGACGGAAAAAGATGTCCAAAAAGACCAGCATGGAAGAAGTACAGCAGCTCATTGATCTGGGCAAGGAGAAGGGGTTCCTCACCTACGACGAAGTCAACGATCTGCTGCCCGCGGACATGGTCTCCTCCGATCAGCTCGACGATGTCATGAGCATGTTCGGCGAAATGGATATCGAGGTCGTCGATTCGGAGCAGAAGATCGCTCTGAAGGACCGCTCGCTCGAGGAGGGGATCGAAGGGGAGGAAGAGGAAGAGGAGGAGGAGTCCGATTTCGAGGCCGGCGTCCTGGGGCGCACAAGCGACCCGGTGCGCATGTATCTGAGAGAGATGGGTCAGGTTTCCCTTCTGACGCGCGAGGGCGAGGTCGAGATCGCCAAGCGCATCGAAGACGGAGAGACGCTGGTGACGAGCGTCATCATGAAGACCCCCATCGCCTTCAAGGAAATCATCTCTCTGGGCGACCGGCTCGAAAAGGGGCTCATCGGCGTTGCCGAAGTCACCAAGGACTACGAGGAGGAAGAGGGGAGCGAGGCCGAGGAGAAGCAACGCCTTCGGATTCTGGAACTGGTGGGGCAGATCCGCGAACTGGACACGACCTTTACGGATCTGCGCGAGAGGCTCTCGGGAGAGATCGCCCGCGAGGAGAAGCGCTCTCTCGAAAAAGAAATGAAGGCGCTCAAGGGGCAGATCTCGGATCTGATGCGCCAGATCCGCCTCAAGGATTACCAACTCGCCAAGATCGTCGATCGTCTCAAGGAACTCGCCCAGCAGGTCAAGAAGGGGATGAGCGAAGTCGGCGCCTGCGAGCAGGAGATGAAGATCCCCCACAAGGAGATCAAGCGCCAGCTTCGGCGCATGCGCAAAAACGAAGAGGAGGCCCAGAAGGTCTCCGAAGAACTCGGTGTTCCCATAGACACCCTGCTGGCCGTTGAAAAGCGCCTCAAGAGCGCTCAGCGCAAGTTCAAGAGAGTCGAGGAGGAGTCGGGCTTTGCTCCCGAGGAACTTCTGGAATCTTTGCAGGAGGTGCAGAAAGGGGAGTGGAAGGCCAAGTCCGCCAAGAGCGAGCTTGTCGAAGCCAACCTGCGCCTCGTGGTCTCCATCGCCAAGAAGTACACCAACCGCGGGCTGCAGTTTCTCGACCTGATCCAGGAAGGGAACATCGGTCTGATGAAGGCGGTCGACAAATTCGAATACCAGCGCGGCTACAAGTTCTCCACCTACGCCACCTGGTGGATCCGGCAGGCGATCACCCGCGCCATCGCCGATCAGGCCCGCACCATACGCATTCCGGTGCACATGATCGAGACGATCAACAAGCTGATCCGCACCAGTCGCCAGCTCGTTCAGGAGATGGGGCGCGAGCCGACTCCGGAGGAGATCGCCGAACGCATGGAACTTCCGCTGGAGAAGGTGCGCCGGGTGCTGAAAATCGCAAAGGAGCCGATCTCCCTGGAGACCCCCATCGGAGAGGAGGAGGACTCCTCCCTGGGAGACTTCATCGAGGACAAGGGAGTCGTTTCTCCGCTGGAAGCCGTGATCAAGGGGAATCTCACCGACCAGACCGCCAAGGTCCTCTCGACCCTGACGCCGCGCGAGGAGAAGGTGCTGCGCATGCGCTTCGGCATCGGCGAGAAATCCGACCATACCCTGGAAGAGGTCGGTCAGGACTTCGCCGTCACCCGCGAACGCATCCGCCAGATCGAAGCCAAGGCCCTGCGCAAGCTGCGCCACCCCAGCCGGGC
>JARFUG010000001.1:0-91489 GCA_029289095.1 Desulfuromonadales bacterium | reverse complement strand
GCATCCGCCAGATCGAAGCCAAGGCCCTGCGCAAGCTGCGCCACCCCAGCCGGGCGAGACGCCTGCGGGGCTTTGTCGAGACTTGAGAAACTGTGACTGGTGACTGGTGACTGGTGACTGGTGACTGGTGACTGGTGACTGGTGACCGGCAGCCTGGTCACCAGTTACCAGTCACAAGTCACCGATTTAAAACAGTCACCGATTTTAAAACTTGACAGTCGAACGGCAAATTTTTACACTGACCCTCTGTCTTTCTTTCGGGCCTATAGCTCAGTTGGTAGAGCCACCGGCTCATAACCGGTCGGTCCCAGGTTCGAATCCTGGTGGGCCCACCACCCGGGAAACCATGAGTCCAGAACTCATATCAATTCATTCTCGCGTCACCTAGTCCAAGAGGAGTGCAACGATCACCGCAGTTGCACTCCTTTTTCGTCCCGGTCAAACTGTATGAAGGAAAGAATCGCACGCATTCAAGACCTTATGGGTCTTCTACACGCTCTCTACCCCCCCCATCTCGCCGAATCATGGGACAATGTCGGACTGCAGGTGGGGGACCCCGCCGCCGAGGTCAGAGGCGTGCTGGTCTGCCTCGATCCCTCCGAGAGGGCGCTTCAGGAAGCCGCAGATACCGGAGCGCAGGCCATCCTCACTCACCACCCCCTCATCTTCAAGCCTCTGAAGGCACTGACGCCCACCGACGAAACCGGGCGGATTATTTTTCGGGCGGTGCAGCAGGGTATCGCCGTTCTGTGCGCCCACACCAATCTCGACTGCGCCCGCAACGGTCTTAACGACTGGCTCGCGTGGCGCCTGGGGATCGAGGATGCCGCACCTCTGGCCGCCGGTGAAGCCGATCTGCTCAAGCTCATCGTCTTTGTCCCTTCCGGCTATGAGGGTCGCGTGGCGAAGGCCCTTTTCCGCAGTGGCGCCGGGCATATCGGTGAGTACGACTCGTGCTCCTTCCAGAGCCCCGGCACCGGGACATTCCGTGGGGGCGACGAGGCGAACCCCTTTCTCGGCGAGAAGGGGCGCCTCGAAAGGGCGGCGGAGATCCGCCTGGAAACCGTTGTACCACGCCATCGCGTCGGCCGTACGGTAGAGCGCCTCCTCAAGGCGCATCCCTACGAGGAGCCCGCCTACGATCTGATTCCCCTCGAGAACCGGCGCACCGACGTCGGGTTGGGGAGGATCGGGCGCCTGCCGCACCCTCTGCCGCTGCACGATTTCGCCAGGCAGGTCAAGGAAGCTCTCGGGGCGGCGTCCCTGCGTATTGTCGGCGATCAGGACCGGCAGGTGCACAAGGTTGCCCTGTGTGGAGGGAGCGGCGCTTCCCTTTATTCCGAGGCGCGCCGTCAGGGCGCCGATCTCCTCATCACCGGCGACATCAAATACCATGACGCCCGGCGCGCCGAAACCGAGGGGATGGCCCTCATCGATGCCGGGCATTTCGCCACCGAACATCTGATGGTGCCGCATATTGCGGCCGCCCTTGGCGCCGAGGCGCAGAAAAGGGGTTTGCCGATCACATTCATCGAACTGAAGGGGGAGACCGATCCGTTCCATACGATCTGACTCCCCCTTCATCTTTTCCGGTGGCAAGACCGCCGTATCCGCGAAACCAACGGGAGGTTAGAAAGTGCAAGAAAAAATGCAACTGCTCAAGAACCTGCAGGGGCTCGACCAGGAACTGAACCGAATGGCTCTGCATCGCGGCAAGCTCGAGGCTGAAGATGCAGCCCTCAGGGGTGAGCGCGACAGGGTGCAGTCAATGGTCGATACTCTGAGCGAAGAGATCCAGCGTCTGCAGGAACAACGGCGCGAGTTGGCTCAGGCCCTTGCCCTGGAGCAGGAGAACGTCAGAAAAGCTGAAGGAAGACTCCCCTCCATCCAGACCCAGAAGGAGTACCTTGCCGTTCTGAAGGAAATCGACACGGCCAAAAAGACGAACAAGGAAATCAATGACCGCATCGCAGAGAAGGACAAGGAAATCGCCGCCCTCAACCAGGACTGCGAAGAGAAAAGCGCCGAACTCGCCAAGGTGAGCGAAAAAGTCTTGGGGCGTCAGGCGGAGATCGCCGATGCCCTCGGTCAGAGCGATCAGGCTCTTGGAGAAAAGGGCGCCCAGCGCGACTCGATGCTCGAGGAACTTCCGATTTCCCTGCGCAAGCGCTATCGCCAGTTGATGGACCGCCGCGGCGGGATTGCCGTCGTCGAAGCGCGCAACGGAGCCTGCCTCGGATGCAACATGCACCTGCCGCCTCAGCTCTTCAACAGCCTCTTCCACAACACCGAAATCCAGAGCTGCCCTCATTGTCATCGACTGCTGTTTGTGGAAAGGGTAGAATAGGCGGGAGCCAGGAGCCAGGCCAAAGGCATGGGGCCAAAGCTAAGGGGCAAGAAGCAAGGGGCAAGAGGCCGATTAACACGATTTTCGTGGCTGGAGAAGAACAGATGATCGCCGCCCGCCGAAGCTTCGGCGACGGCGGGGGGAGGAAAGTCCGGGCTCCGCAGGGCAGGATGGTCCCTAACGGGGACCGGGGGCGACCCCAGGGAAAGTGCCACAGAAAGCAGACCGCCCGTCTTCGCCCTGGCGAAGGCGGGTAAGGGTGAAACGGTGAGGTAAGAGCTCACCAGTTCCGGCGGCGACGTCGGAAGCTCGGCAAACCCCATCCGGAGCAAGGCCAAATAGGGGAGCGTTCGAGGGCGGCCCGTCCGAGGCTCCCGGGTACGGCCGCTTGAGGCCGTCGGCAACGACGGTCCTAGAGGAATGATCATCGTCCCGGTCCGGGCAACCGCATCGGGAAACAGAACCCGGCTTATGGTCTTCTCCAGCCACTATTTTTCAGAGCGGCACACCTTCGGGGTGCCGTTTTCTTTCCGGGAAACGTCCGATGGACAATCAGAGCGACTTCGCTGCCCGTCAATGGGGACGGATCGTCGAGACCGTGAAGACAGAGGTCGCGGCCCTTCCCCTCGGGGAGAAGGAGTGGATGTCGAAGATGCTTGTGCGCATCGGCGAGGTGCAGCAGAAGATGCACGCCCTTTTCGCCTCGGCCGGCGGCCTGCGCCTTTGCCGCAGTTGCCTCGGCGAGTGCTGCGGGTGCGGGAAGAACCACCTGACGCTGGCCAATCTTCTGACCTTTCTCCTTCCGGGCGAAGAGCCTCCGTCACCCGATTTCTCACGCACGTGCCCCTATCTCGGCGATGAGGGATGTCTCTTCGATGCGGCGCGAAGACCTTATAACTGCGTGAGCTTTTTGTGCGAGCCGGTGGAGGGCCGCCTCTCCCCCGAGGAGCGCGAGTCCTTCTACCTTCTGGAGAGGGAGCTGCGCTCGCTTTATCTTCAGTTCGACGGACGCTACGCCGGCAGCAGCCTTCGGGGGATTTTCATACGGGCCGAGCGCCTCAGCGTTCCATTTCTGAGTCGTATCTGAACCTCCGGCTTACTGCCTGGAATCGTAATCGGCATTTACTCTGCAATCGGAGAGCGAGATTTTCATGGACCTGCATTTCAGTCGACAAAACGGTGAACTCGACGCCATCATAGACGACCTCATCGGGCGCGTCGGCGTCTACCACCCCGGCATCGTCCGGGAGATGATCATCAGCGCCCTCAAGGCCGGCCAGGAAAACGATTACCTGGCCGATCTCAAGCTGATGCGCACCACCATGAAGGAGATGCGCTACACCAACAAGATCTTCGGCCCCTACCGTGATCGGAAAAAGGTGACGATCTTCGGGTCCGCCCGCACCCAGAGCGATGAGCCGATCTACAGAAAGTGCGTCGCTTTCTCCCGGATGCTCGCCGAGCGCGGGTACATGGCGATCACGGGCGGCGGCGGAGGGATCATGCAGGCCGGCAACGAAGGGGCGGGGGCGGAGAACAGCTTCGCCGTCAACATCCGCCTACCCTTCGAGCAGGAAACCAACCCCGTGATGGAGAAGAGCAAGAACGTCATCGTCTACAAGTACTTCTTCAACCGCAAGGTCGCCTTTCTCAAGGAAGCCCAGGCCGTCGCCCTTTTTCCGGGGGGGTTCGGAACGCTCGATGAGGCGATGGAGACGCTCACCCTGATCCAGACCGGCAAGAACCCTCCCATTCCCCTCGTCCTCATCGACGACGACGAAGGAGAATACTGGGAGAAGATTCTGGAGTTCATGAAGGACATCCTGCTGCGCAAGGGGCTAATCTCAGGCGAAGATTTCAGCCTCTTTTCCATCACCCGGGATCCGGCCGAGGCGGTGCGGATCATCGACGACTTCTACCGCGTCTATCACTCCATGCGGTTCGTGCGCAACACCCTCGCCATCCGGCTCAATCATCCCCTCACCCCGGAGGAGATCGACACGCTCTCCCATGAATTCGGGGAGATCATTGAGCCGGGAAGCCGACTGGAACAGCGCGATGCGCTCCCCGAGGAGAAGGACCAGCCCGACATCATGCACCTGCCGCGTCTGACCTTCGAGTTCAACCACTTCAGCTACGGCCTGCTCAAGGCCTTCATCCGACGGATCAATTCCTTCTACATCAAGGAGAGTTTTCCCGGCTCGCTGGGTGGCGGATAGTGCCAAAGCGCCCGATTTGACGCCGGAATCTGCGGGGGTAGACTTGGAGGAGAACCCCCAATGCGTTTTCGGAGGTCAGGATGAAAGTCGCAGTCACGGCCCTTTTCGCCCTATTCGTTCTCGTGGGATGCGGCGGCGTTCGGGTCCTTCCGCAGGCGGCCATGGAACAGGTCGACCCGTCGGTCGACCTGTCCCTGGTGAAGGACGATCCGCAGCGCTACGTCGGAACAACCATTTTACTCGGCGGGCGGATTCTTGAAAACCGCTCCACCCGGGAAGGATCGCTCCTCGAAGTTCTCCCCTACCGGCTCGACCGATCCGGAAGGCCGCTGGAGATCGACGAGCAGGCCGGACGCTTTCTGGCGCGATCCCAGCGTTTTCTCGACCCGGAGATCTACGAGCGAGGGAGCCTCGTCACCATGACCGGAACGGTCCTCGGCGCCGGGACCTCGACCCTCAATGAAGTCACCTACCACTGGCCGCTTTTCCAGGTCGGCTCCGCCTACATCTGGAGGGCCGATCGCTATTACGATCATTATCGCCATCCATACCCCTACTATCGTTACCCGCCCCGGCATTTCCATCGTTTTCATCGCCCCTTCCACGACCCGTTCTGGCGCGATCCGCTGTGGGGTCCATGGTGGCATGACCCCTGGTATTACTGGTGAGGATTGAAAAAGCTGGAAATCGGACCCTGAATTAACATAAGATTTATTCTGATGACCTGAGGCTGGCCGGATCGAGCCTGAAAGGGAACGCGGAGCGTCGCGGAACGTCTCCGCGTCTCTCTTCTCAGGGGTGCGTCGTTTTCCCTGACCTGAAATCTTTCGCCCTCCAGGACGATGACGATGAACGACAGGAGCAGGAGCCCGGACTATCCCCCGTTCTCCCCCCGAATGCGCTCGGCCGGGGAGGAGCGCTGTCTTTTCCTGCTTCAGGCCGCCCTCACCACGGGCGTTTTCATCCTTCTTCTGTTTCTCAGCTTTCGGCATTATCCCGCCTTTCATCTTCTGGTGGAACTCGCCGCCGTTGTCCTCGCCCTTACGGTCTTCACCATCATCTTCAACACCCGTCACATCACCCGGCAGGCGATGTTTCTGGTTTTGGCGCTCGCCTATCTCCCTGTCGCGGGACTCGATTTTCTCCATGCTCTGGCCTACCAGGGGCTGGAATTTTTCTCTTCCCACGGCAGCGACCTGTCGACCCAGTTCTGGATCGCCGCACGCCTTCTGGAAGGGAGCGCCTTTTTTCTCGCTGCCCTTGCCGTCGGGCGAATCTACACGCACGGTTCAGGGAAGCTTCTCCTTGTGTTCGGCGCCGTCGGCGTCGTTCTGGCGCTTTCCATACATCCCTTCGGCATCTTTCCCGTCTCGTACCGTGAGGGGGTGGGGCTCACCCCATTCAAAATTGCGGGTGAACTGACCGTCATCGCTTTGCTGATCTGTTCCGCCGCCCTTTTCTGGAGGCGCAGAAGCGAGCTCAATGCGACGCTGCTGGTTTTTCTCCTTGCGGCCATCGCAGCCAAGATCCTCTCGGGTCTGAGCTTCACCTTTTTTGCCGAGGCCGACGGTCTTCTGTACTCTCTCGGCCACATCCTCAAACTCCTTTCGGTCCTTTTCCTCTATCGAGGGCTTGTCGAAGGGGCGCTGCGCGACCCCTATGCCACGCTCTTTCGCGATCTGGTCGCCTCGCGCGAAGACCTGCGCCGGGAACTCGAAGAGCGGGAAAATGCGTCCTGCGAGCGCGAAGATCTCCTTGCCAGCCTCGAAGTCCAGCAGAGGCTGGCCGAGCAGCGTGCGCGCGAAGCCGAGGAGGGGGAGAGAATTCTCGAGGCGCTGATGGAGTTCATTCCGGAAGGGATCGTCATCAGCGATGCCCGGGGAGAAATCCGGATGGTCAGTCGGGAAGGTCTCGAGCTGAGCGGTCACCGCGATCTGGAGGCGCTGAGGCGTCATCCGGCCGGGGTCCACTCCGAGGGGTGGGGGGCGTATCGCTCCGAGGAAAGAAGGGCGCCGGCTCTTGAAGAGCTCCCTCTTTTCCGCGCGGTCGGCGAAAACCGGGTGATCGCCAACGAGGAATGGCTTCTTCGCAGACCCGACGGCACCGAGGTTACCGTATTGGCCACGGCGGGACCGATCCGAGGACGCACAGGGGAGGTGGTCGGAGGGATCGTCGCCTGGCGCGACATCACCCAGCGCAAACGGATGCTTGAGGATCTGCGGGCGGCCAAGGAGGCGGCCGAGGCGGCAAGTCAGGCCAAGAGCGAATTCCTGGCCAACATGAGCCACGAGATCCGCACCCCGATGAACGCCATCATCGGCATGACCGAACTGACCCTCGACACCCGCCTGACTCGCGAGCAGAAAGACTACCTGAAGATGGTTCAGAGCTCTGCCGACTCTCTGCTGCGCGTCATCAACGAGATCCTCGACTTTTCCAAGATCGAGGCGGGGCATCTCGATTTCGAGGAGGTCGAGTTCAACCCGCGCGAGACTGTCGAGAAGACGGTGGAAACCCTGGCCGTGCGCGCCCATGAAAAGGGGCTCGAACTCGCCTGCCGCATCTCCCCCGATCTGCCTGAGAGCCTGCTCGGCGACGCCGGCCGGCTGAGGCAGGTCCTGATCAATCTCGTGGGGAACGCCGTCAAGTTCACCTCGGCGGGAGAGGTGGTCGTCGCTGTGGAGGTCATGGAGGAGTCGCTCTCTCCGAACGAATGCAGGGTCCGTTTTGCTGTCCGCGATACGGGGCCGGGAATTCACAGAGACCGCCTCGACACCCTCTTCGAAAGCTTCTCCCAGGGGGACACCTCGGCTGCCCGGCGCTTCGGCGGCACCGGCCTGGGACTGACGATCTCGCGACGGATCGTGGAGCACATGGGAGGATCTCTCACCGTGGAGAGCGAACCTGGGGTCGGGAGCACCTTCGCCTTCACCGTCGGGCTGCGCCGGCCGGAGACGGTGCAAAAGAAGGTCTACCCCGAACAGTTCGATCTCAAGGGGATGCTGGTTCTGGTCATTGACGACAACGAGACCAGTCGCCGCATCCTCTGGGAGATCCTCACCGTCTGGGGGATGGAGGTCGTGCTGGCCAGGGGAGGGGAGCAGGGGCTCAAGGCGCTGGAGGCGGCACGCCGAAGAGATCTCGCTTACCAGGTCATTCTCATCGACAGCGAGATGCCGGAGCTCGACGGCTTTGCCGTCGCCGAACTCATCCGCCGGGATCAGACTTTGAGCGCGCGCGCGGTGATGATGGTCAACTCCGACGACGTCCAAAAAGCCGCGCGGCGATGTCGCCGTCTCGGCATCGACCGCTACCTGGTCAAACCCATAAAAAAATCGCAGCTCTTCAATGCCGTTCTGGAAATTCTGAGCCAACGCACGGCTCCGGACATCCACGATGCTGGGCAGGGGCAGTATGCGGCGGCGATGGATGCTCCCCGGCAAAGGGATCTCCACATTCTGCTGGCCGAGGACAATCCGATCAATCAGCGCCTTGCCGTCGCCCTGCTCGAGAAGAAGGGATGGTCGGTGCGTGCCGTGACGAGCGGAAAGGCGGTCCTGGAGGCCATCGAGCGACAGACCTTCGACCTCGTTCTCATGGACGTGCAGATGCCCGAAATGGACGGGCTGGAGGCGACACGCCGACTGCGCGCGATGGAAGCAGGGTGCGGCAGGCGCCTGCCGGTGATCGGACTGACCGCCCACGCCATGAAGGGGGACCGGGAGAAGTGCCTGGAGGCCGGGATGGACGAGTATGTGCCCAAGCCGATCCGTCCAGACGTCCTCTACAGCGTCATCGAGAAGGTCGTCGGGGTGAAGGGGGCTGAGCTCCCCCTTCCTCCGGCGACAGACCTGACCGATGCCCTCCGGGCGGTCCATGGCGACCGCAAGTTCCTCAACGATCTGGCCGCTCAGCTCGTACAGGATCTCCCCTGGCAGCTCGCCGAGCTCCGGGAGGCTCTGCGCTGCGGCGATGCCCTGCGCCTGGAGCGGCTGGCCCACAGCCTGAAATCGGTGGTGGGGATATTCGGCGCGCACACCGCCGCCGGGCTCGCCGCCGAACTCGAGCAGCTCGCCGAGGACGGCGAGTTGACGCAGGCCCCCCTCGTTCTGGATAAATTCGAAGCCGAAATGCAAAGGGTCAAGGATGCCCTCTGCGCACTCTGATCCCCTGCAGGGGGACTAATTCATGGAGGAATGGATGCTCAGACATGTGGTCTTCTTCAAGTTCAACGCCGGTGTGGCAGAGGAGGAGGTCTGCGATCTCATCGAAAGCCTCAGGGCTCTGGACGGGGTCATTCCCGAAATCCGCGACCTGGAAGTCGGACGCGACATCGTGCGCTCGGAGCGCTCCTTCGATTTTGCACTCTTTTCGAGCTTCGACGACCTCGAGGCGATGCAGCGCTATCAGATCCACCCCGACCACCAGGCCGTCGTCGCCAAGGTGAAGCGCCTGTGCGAGAAGGTCGTTGCCGTCGACTACGAGATCTGAGCGCAGGGATGGAACTCAGGGAGAAGCGCGTCGTCGTGATCGGCGGCAGCTCGGGGGTAGGGCTGGCCCTCGCCTCGGCCGCTGCCCGGGAGGGGGCCAAGGTCCTTATCGCAGGGCGCTGTGTGGAGAAACTCGCCGGCGCCCGGGAGCGCCTCGGCGGCAAAGTGGCGACCTATCCTCTCGACGTGACTCAGGAGACGGAAATCGAGAGGTTCTTCAGCCGCGTCGGTACGCTCGATCACCTGGTGACGAGTCTCGGAGGGGCGCTCGAGGGTCCGATTTCGGTTCTTTCCGAGGACCGGGTCCAGGGCCTTTTCGAGAAGAGATTCTGGGGGCAGCACCGGTCCGCGCGCCACGCTGCTCCCAGGATCGTCTCCGGGGGGAGCATCACCTTTATTTCCGGGGACGCCGCCGCAAGACCAGCTCCGGGGAGGAGCGCCGAGGCGGCCGCAGACGGTGCGATTGCTGCGCTGTGCGGCACGCTGGCTCTGGAACTGGCGCCGGTGCGGGTCAACACGCTGTGTCTCGGCAGCACTCCTGCCGCCGGCTCTTTCCGTGTGAACGAGGAGGCGGCCGAAGCCGCCCTCTTTTTCCTTTGCAACTCTCTCGCCACCGGCATCGTCCTCCCTCTGGCAGATGGCGCCCGTTCCGTCTGATCGCCTGTACCTCCCGCCTCCTTAAGGTCCTGCTCCGGCGCCCGTTGCGCGCATCCGTTTGACAACCCCTTGCGTGAGGATAGAGTGGATATCCGGGGGCCCGTGTCAAAGCGGCGCAGCGCAGCGGCTGTCGCAGGGTCTTCGTCCGGCACAGAAAGAGGTGATCATGGGCAGAAAAAATCGCACACTCCCTCCGGGGCCAAATCCCCGCGAGGATCAGATGACGGAAAAAGATCAGGAGCAGTTGCGCAGGCACATGGGCGGCGCCGGGGAGCGCAGCTTTGCTGCCGGGGAGGACGCGGAGCTCGAGCCGGCCGATCCGGTTGAGGGAGAGCGCTTCGAAGGCCACGAGTACCGCATGCGCCATACGCCGGGGCAGGCCGAGGGAGACCGGGAGACGATCGAGGAGGAGGAGAAGAGGCATTAGTGCTTCGGGCTCTGCTGATCGTGAACCGACGTGCCCGCGAGGGGCGCATCGAACTCGATGAGGGACTCTCCATTCTGCGGCAAACGGGCATCGTCCTTGAGGAGGTCTTTTTCGAAGAAGACCTCGACATCGCCGGTCTCATCGAGAACTTCGCACCCCCGCTCGACCTTGTCATCATCGGAGGTGGAGACGGCACCCTCAACTCAGCAGCAGAGGCGCTGGTCGCGCGCGGCGTCCCTTTGGGGATCCTTCCTCTGGGGACGGGAAACGACCTGGCCCGCACACTCGGGATTCCGGCCGACGCCCGCCAGGCGTGCCGCATCATTGCCGAGGGGAGAAGGCGCGCCATCGATCTGGGTCGGGTCAACGGCCATTTCTTTTTCAATGTGGCCAGCATCGGCCTCTCCACGGAAGCGTCCCGGCGCATCACCCCGGAAACGAAGCGCCGGTGGGGTCCGCTGGGGTACTCCCTGAGCGTTCTTAGGGCACTGCGTGCGGGGCGTTCCTTTAACGCCGAAATCAGGTGCGACGGCCAGCTCCACCGTCACCGATCGATTCAGATATCGGTCGGCAACGGCCGCCACTACGGCGGGGGGCTCACCGTCACCGAGGACGCCGCCATCGACGACGGCCTTCTTCATCTGTACAGCCTGGAGCCGCAAAGTCTCTGGCGCCTGGTGCGCCTCGCCCCCGCCCTGCGCAAGGGAGAGATTGCGGGGAGGGAGAAAATCCTCCTTCTGAGCGGCCGAAGCATCGAGGTGCACACCTTGGAGGCGCTCCCCATCGACACCGACGGGGAGCTGACCTCCCGCACTCCGGCCCGTTTCGACGTCGTTCCGGAAGCATTGGCCGTCTTCGTTCCGCACAAGGATGACTCATGACAAACATCGTACGCAGCGATGCCGACGTCGCCCTCGACGAAGTGACCGAACGCTGCAAGATCGCCGCCGACCACTACAGAACCGTCGCCCGCCTGACGCAGCGCCCCGAGTTGCTCAGCCTCTTCAACGCCCTGGCGCAAACCCATCAGAGCTGGGTTGAACAGCTCGAGGCCCAGGTACGACGCCAGGGCAATCTGCCGAGCGCTCCGGATGCGGACCGCGAAGCGCTCGAGCATCTCGCCGTCCGCATCCGGGCGGCTCTGGGAGATGAGCGCACCTCTTTGCTGCACGAATCGCAACGGGTGGAAAAGGCGCTCATCGACCAAGCGCAGGCCGCGCTCGCAGAAGAGCTTCCCCCCGATGCCCGCCGTCTGGTGAAAGAGATCTGCGGGGAGTCGACGCGAATTCGGCAACTCCTGATCACGGAATAACCGATCGCCTGACGGAAAAGAGCTGAATTCATTCGCCAAATTGCAACCGACTTCATCCTTGTTATACTTTTGCGGTTATTGTCGGCCGGCGCCTCGATGCGCTTACGCTCACCTTCTGTTGGAACTGACTGATGAGCTTTGAACATAATGCGAGCCCCCAGTGGATCGAGTCCCTCTATGCCTTGTGGCTTGAGGACCCGGACCAGGTGCAGGACCAGTGGAATGCCTTCTTTCGCGGATTTGCCGTCGCCCAGGGAATGATCGGCGATGTTCCCGATCCGCAGGTCGCTCTCAAGCAGTCTGCGGTTCAGTCGCTCATCTACCGCCACCGTGATATCGGCCATCTCCTTGCCTGCACCGATCCCCTCTCCCCCTGCGAACTGACCCACCCGCTTCTGGATCTGGAGGCCTTCGAACTTTCGCAGGACGATCTCGACCGCACCTTTCACATCCGGCGTTACCAGAAGCGCAGTGCGACGCTGCGGGAGATTCTGCAGGTCATGCGCGAGACGTACACCCGCTCCGTGGGGGTCGAGTTCATGCACATTCAGGATCCCTCCGAGCGGCAGTGGCTCATCGACCGCATGGAGCCGGTGCGCGGACGGGGATCGTACTCGCGGGAAGAAAAGCTCCGCATCCTGTACAAGCTTCGCCAGGCGCAGGTCTTCGAATCGCACCTGCACCGCAGATTTCTGGGACAGAAACGCTTCTCTCTCGAAGGGGGAGAGGTGCTGATCCCCCTGCTCGATCGGCTCGTGAACCAGGCGGCTGCCGCGGGGGTGCGCGATCTCGTGCTCGGCATGGCCCATCGGGGCCGCCTCAATGTTCTCGCCGCCATCTTCTGCAAACCCCTCGCCACCATCTTCGCCGAATTCGAGGACAACGTCGAATTCGGGTTTGTCGGAGAGGGGGACGTCAAATACCACCGGGGGTTTTCAACCGATGTAGGGTTGCCGGACGGAGGCCGGATCCATCTCGCCATGGCATCCAACCCCAGTCACCTGGAGGCGGTCGACGCCGTCGTCGAGGGCAAATGCCGAGCCCGACAGGAAGCTTATGGCGCAGAGGGGAGGGGGCGGGTCCTCCCGGTGCTGATTCACGGCGACGCCGCCTTCGCCGGACAGGGGATGGTGGCCGAGGTTTTGAACCTCTCCGCCCTGGAGGGGTATCGCACCGGCGGCACCGTGCACGTCGTTCTCAACAACCAGATCGGTTTCACCACCGCCCCGCGCGACGCCCGCTCGACCCTCTACGCCACGGACGTCGCCCGCATGCTCGCCGTCCCGATCTTCCACGTCCACGGTGAAGATCCCGAGGCGGTCATCTTCGTCACCGATCTCGCCCTGCAGTATCGGCAGGCTTTCGGGCGGGACGTCGTCGTGGAGGTCATCTGTTATCGTCGCCACGGCCACAACGAGGGGGACGAGCCGTATTTCACTCAGCCCCTCATGTACGAAAAGATCAAGGAGCGCCCCCCCGTCTACGAGATCTACGCCGATCACCTGCGAAGCGAGGGGCTCGACGAAGAGGCGATCGACGAGCAGCGCCGGCAGATCGATCGCTGGCTCGAGGTTGAGGGCGCCCGGGGGAACCGCAACCCCCGGCTTGCCGGCTTCGGCGGAAAGTGGAGCGGCATCGAGCGCGACTGGAAACCTGTCGCCGTCGATACCGCCGTCGACGGGGGGCGCCTCAGGAGCCTCATCGACACCCTCACCGAAATTCCCTCCGACTTCACCCCGCACGGAAAGATCGTCAAGCAGATGGAGCGGCGCCGCGAAGCGGTCCATTCGGACGACGGCATCGACTGGTCGACGGCCGAGGCCCTCGCCTTCGCCTCGCTCCTTTCCGAAGAGACGACGGTGCGCCTCTCCGGGCAGGATTCGCGCCGCGGCACCTTCAGCCAGCGCCATGCCGTCCTGCGCGACGTCGAGACGGGGCGCAGCTACTGCCCCTTCGAAAGGGCGGCGAGAGGGAGCGCCGCTTTTCATATCTACGACAGTCTGCTCTCCGAGCAGGCCGTTCTCGGTTTCGAATACGGCTACTCCCTCGAGACTCCCTACGGCCTGACCATCTGGGAAGCCCAATTCGGCGACTTCGCCAACGGCGCCCAGGTGATCATCGACCAGTTCATCGTCAGCGGCCAGACGAAATGGGACCGGGTGAGCGGTCTGACCCTCTTTCTTCCCCACGGATACGAAGGACAGGGGCCCGAGCACTCCAGCGCCCGCATCGAGCGTTTTCTTCAGCTATGCGCCGGCAAAAACATCCAGGTCGTCTATCCCTCCACCCCCGCGCAGTTCTTCCACCTGCTGCGCCGTCAGGTGAAGCTGCCGTTTCGGCGCCCCCTCATCGTCTTCACCCCCAAGGCGCTTCTTCGCCATCCCGGGTGCGTTTCGTCCATCGGCGATTTCAGCCGCGGGACGTTTCGCGAGATCATCCCTGCGGAAAAGAAGCCCGAAGAGGTCGCGACCCTTCTTCTGTGCGCCGGGAAGGTCTATTACGATCTGAAGGAGAAGGCGGATGAAGAGAAGCGCGACAATGTGGCGATCGTGCGGCTCGAGCAGCTCTACCCCCTGCGCACCGATCTGCTCGAAGAAGTCCTCGCCCCCTATCTGAAGACCCGACGGATCGCCTGGGTGCAGGAAGAGCCCCGAAATGCCGGCGCCTGGAATTTCGTTCGCCCTCACCTGCGCGCGATCCTGGGACGCGAACCGGAGTATGTCGGCCGCGAAGAAGCCGCCTCCCCGGCCGTCGGATCGCACCGGATGCACAAGGTCGAGCAGGAAGCGATACTTCAAAAAGCAATTTTGAATGTTGAATTTTGAATTTTGAATTACAAAAACTCAATCCGCAGATTTCACAGATTCGAATACAGGTAAATCTGTGAAAATCTGTGTAATCTGTGGATAGGCTTTCTTCTGAGTTCATTTTGTATTAACCACAATCGAGGTGATTCCATGGAGATCAAGGTTCCCGCCATCGGCGAATCGGTGCTCGAGGCGACCATTGCCAAATGGCACAAGGGGGATGGGGATGCGGTGAAGAAGGACGACCTTCTGTGCGAACTGGAGACGGACAAGATCACCCTGGAACTCAACGCCGACGCCGACGGAATCCTCTCCATCAAGACGCCCGAGGGGGAAACGGTGGAGATCGGCGCCGTCATCGCGATCCTTGAGGAGGGGGGCGAGGCGAAAGAGGCGCCCCGTAAGGAAGGAAAGAAGAAAGAAGAAAAGAAAGAAAAAGAAGAGCCGGAGGAAAAGGAGCCGGCCCCTCCCCGCGCGGAAAAGCGCGAGGCGGAGCCGCCGAAGAAGGCCGAGGAGAAGCCGAAGGAAAAAGAAAAGGAGGCGCCGCGCAGCAAGGAGTCCCCCCCCGAAGCGCCTCCCGCCCCCCGGGAGAAGGAAGGGCGCACAACTCGCAAGGCGATGAGCGCCATCCGCCGCCGCATCGCCGAGCGCCTCGTCGAAGCGCGGCAGCAGACCGCCATGCTCACCACCTTCAACGAAGCCGACCTCGGCCGCGTGCAGGAGCTTCGCAAGCGCCACCAGGAGAGCTTCCGCAAGAAGCACGGCGCTTCTTTGGGGCTGATGTCGTTCTTCGTGAAGGCCTCGGTGGAGGCGCTCAAGGAGTTTCCCGAGGTCAACGCCCGCATCGACGGCGGCGACATCGTCTACCAGCATTTCTACGACATCGGCATCGCCATCGGTGCCGAGCGCGGGCTAGTCGTCCCGGTCCTGCGGGATGCCGACCGCATGAGCTTCGCCGAAATCGAGGTGGGGATCGCCGAGTACGTGGAAAAGATCAAGACCAACAAGCTCAACCTCTCCGACCTCGAAGGAGGAACCTTCACCATCACCAACGGCGGCGTCTACGGCTCCCTCCTCTCCACCCCCATCCTCAACCCACCGCAGTGCGGCGTCCTGGGGATGCACGCCATCCAGGAGCGTCCCATGGTGCGCGACGGCCAAATCGTCATCCGTCCCATGATGTACCTCGCTCTCTCCTACGACCACCGCCTCATCGACGGACGTCAGGCGGTGCAGTTTCTCAAACGCCTCAAGGAGTGCGTCGAGGAGCCGGAGGAGCTCTTGCTGGAGCTGTAGTGCATCAACAAGAACACGAATATCAAGCGGCCAGCCGATCGGGCGCCACTGCCCACCCACCATCATGCGCCGTTTATGGACCGGGCGCATGCCGTCGCGTCCCCTTTGAGCTCCTTTTCGATTGACAGGTCTAATCGAAGGGACTACTTTCCAGGATTAGAATTGTCGCGATCGGCCGGAGATCCTCTGTTTCCAGGCGGATCGGCAGATCCGGAGCCCATTGGCGCAGGTATTTTTCTTCGCTGGCGACCTCGCGGTTTTCCGGGCGTGTATTGCTTTCATGCATGGGAGGACAGAAGATGGGAAGGTTCGCCAAGGTCATCTCAGCCGCATTGGCCTGCCTCGGTTTCGTCTCGACACCAGCGCTGGCTCTCGACCAACCGGCGGTCAACCTGGGGTTCACCAGCTTTCTCGACGGCGGGCCGCCGGCCGGCCCTGGGCTCTATCTTTCTCAATACCTGCAGTATTACCAGGCCGACCGGATCGCAGACAACCGGGGGGACGATCTTATCCCCGGCGCCGATGTCGAGGCCTGGGTCTCCCTGACGCAGCTCATCTATCAGTCCGACAGGCAGGTGCTTCTGGGAGGCAAGTGGGGGCTCAACGTGATCGTCCCGCTGGTCGCTCTCGACAGCAACCTCCTGCCGGCCAATGACGGCCTCGGCGATCTTCTCGTCGGTCCCTTCGTGCAGTGGGACCCAATTATGGGGAAGAACGGCCCCCTCTTCATGCATCGGGTCGAGCTGCAGATGCTCCTGCCCACCGGGTCATACGACCGTGACAAGGCACTGAATCCCGGCAGCAACTTTTTCTCCTTCAATCCGTACTGGGCCGCGACCCTCTTCGTCACGCCACGCCTGACCACCTCCTGGCGCCTGCACTATCTCTGGAATGGGAAAAACGACGATCCGCCGGAGCCTTTCGGCAACTCCCAGGCCGGTCAGGCGGTGCACGGGAATTTCACCTCCGCCTACGAAGTGCTCCCGGGTCGACTGCGTCTGGGGATCAACGGTTACTATCTGCGCCAAGTGAGCGATTCGAAGGTCGATGGAGTGAAGGTCCCCGGACGCGAGCAGGTGCTCGCCGTCGGTCCGGGCGCCCTGTGGCACCTCTCCAGAGACAGCCACCTCTTCTTCAACGCCTACTTCGAGTCACAGGCGAGGCTGCGTCCGGAAGGTGACCGCTTCGTCCTGAGGTATGTTCACCACTTCTAGGGAGAAGCTCATCTTGAGTTCATCCGCAATAGCCGCCGCGCCGCTAAACGGTCCGACGGCTATTGTTTTTTTTTGATAACCGGCAGCACTCACGTTGCAGTCCGATAAGGCGAAGGCGGGTTGCAGGCTGGGCGATAAGTTACACAAGTTGCCAACATTGCCCTGCGGATGCGCTGCTCTGACGGTATAATTCCGGTCTAACCTGATCAGGTGATGGGATCGTTTCGAAGGAGGGAACCATGCGCGTTAATCTCAAGTACGGCAGCAAGGGGCTGGACCTGGAACTCCCCGAAACGCCGAATTTCCAGGGCGTTCTCTACCCGCAGGATGCGCCGCCGCTGCCCGACCCCTCGGCCGCCGTCGATGAGGCTTTGACCCGACCCATCGCCTCGGCCGGTCTGGCGGAATGGGCCAGCGGAAAAAAGGATGCGGTGATCGTCATCAGCGACAGCACCCGCCCCGTCCCCAATGCGCTTTTGCTGCCGCTGATCACCGCGCGTCTGGAAGGGGCTGGGATTCCCCGGGAGAAGATCACCATTCTCATCGCCACCGGGATTCACCGCCCCAACGAGGGTGAGGAACTCAAGCGGCTGGTCGGCGAGGAGATCGCGGGGCGCTACCGGATTCTCAATCACTTCTCGAAAAAAGATGAAGAGATGGTGCGGGTCGGAGAGATCGGCGAGGGGGTGGCGGCCTACGTCAACCGGCACTATGTGGCGGCGGACCTGAAGATCCTCACCGGGTTCATCGAGCCGCACATGTGGGCGGGATTTTCAGGGGGACGAAAGGCCATCCTGCCGGGGATCTCGTCGGTGAAGACGCTGGAGTTCATGCACGGTCCGGAGATGGTGGCGCACCCCCGGACCCGCTACGGAGTGCTGGAGGGCAATCCCTTTCACGAAGCAGGGCTGGCGGTCATGGCGCAAGCCGGCGCCGACTTCATCGTCAACGTCACCCTCGATACCAGCAAGCGAGTGACAGGCGTTTTCGCCGGAGATCCGGTGCAGGCCCATCTGGCGGGGGTGGAGTTTCTGTCGCGCCATTGCATTCGCACCCTCGATGCGCCCCTTGATTTCGTGGTGACCACCAACAGCGGCGCCCCTCTGGACTGCAACCTCTACCAGAGCGCCAAGGGGCTTTCGGGGGTTTCCTCGGCTACCCGCGAAGGGGGGGTGATCCTCATTGCCACTGAGTGTTGGGAAGGGTTCGGCAGCGAGGAGTACCGGGAGGTCTTCGAGCACGCCACCACGCCGGCGGCCTTCATTGAAAAGCTGCTGCGCAAGGAGTTTTTCATCCCGGATCAGTGGTGTGCGCAGGAAACCTATCAGGTGATGCTGAAGAATGAAGTCTGGATCTACACCCACGGCATCGACGCTGAAACCCTGAGACGTTTCCACTTCACTCCCGTCCCCGTCATCGAGGAGGCGGTTTCGCAGCTTTTGGCGCGCTTCGGCAACGAAGCCCGCTGGGCCGTCGTCCCGGACGGGCCGATGCTCATCCTGCAGGTGGCGTGAAAGTCGCGCCAAGATAATCCACGATTCCGTCGCTCGGTGCGTTCGCCGAGGCTGTTGAGGCCGGGAGCCGTGAAGAGTCGGCAAGAGCCATCGCGAATGGATCGAGTCCTAAGGAGCAAATGCGCATGCCGAAAGATTTTGATCTGCGCTCAATCGTTTTGGAAATGAAAGCGGCTCAAGACTCGAAGCGCCAGGTCGAGCCATTCACAACGCGGTTTCCCAATTTTGATCTCTCCACCGCTTACGAGGTGGCGCACCTCCTTCACCAGGAGCGCCTGGCGGAGGGCGCCAAACCCGTCGGCCGGAAGATCGGCTTCACCAATCCCGACATGTGGGCCATGTTCGGAGTCCGCGAGCCGGTCTGGGCATACATCTACGACACCACGGTCGCTCAGTTGCACGACACGCAGACCACATGCCGACTCAGCCGATTCGTCGAACCGAAGATCGAACCTGAAATCGTCCTTCAGTTCCGCACAGCGCCTCCAGCCGGGGCTGATCTTTTCGACATGGTGGCGGCGATAGGCTGGGTGGCGAACGGTTTCGAAATCGTGCAGTCGCATTTTCGCGACTGGAAGTTCCAGGCCCCGGACACCGTCGTCGATTCGGTGCTCCATGGTTCGCTGCTGATCGGGCCGCCGCAGCCTTTGGAGCGCCTCGAAATCGATATCGTTGCTGCGCTGGAGTCCTTCACCCTTACCTTGTCATGCGATGGGCGTCACGTCGAAACAGGCAAGGGCTCGAATGTTCTGGGCAGTCCATTGGCCGCGGTTGCGCATCTGCTCTCGGTGTTGGCCAAACAGCACAATTCCGATCCCCTTCAGGCCGGAGAGATCGTGACGACGGGCACGATCACCACCGCGCAGTCCGTCCAGGCGGGCGAGACCTGGCGATCCGAGTTGCATGGCCTGACGCTTCCTGGCCTCACAGTCGAGTTTACACATTAAAACCCCACATGCGCCTTTCCCCTCCCGCCGCCTTTCTGCAGTGGGAGGACGCAAGGGCCTGGGCCGAACGATTCTGGGAGAGAGCAGCGGCCGACGAGCGGATTTCGTCCGACTTCAGGCAAATCTGCAGGGAGAACCGGGCTTCGCTGGATGAGATCGGGAAGGGGTCGCGGATGATCGAATAGGGAGGGTGCTTTATTGACCCCTCCCGTCCCTTGCAGGTATCATGGCGGAACAGGTAGAGGAGGGATTGCGATGCGGCTGCTTCTATTCTCACTTGCCCTTTTTCTGCTGACCGTCGGCATGGCTTCAGCGGCCTTGGGCCATGCGCAGCTCATCGAATCCACCCCTTCCAACGGAGCAGTTCTGGACGAGTCTCCTCCGCAGCTCACCCTTCGTTTCAACTCCCTGATCGAAACGCCCCTGACGCGCCTGGTCCTCATCGGTGGGGACGGCCGCGAAATTCCCCTGACCCTGGACACTCCGCAAGCCGGGGAGAGGAGCGAGATGATCACGGCGCCGCTCCCCTTGCTTGAGGCGGGCAGGTACAGGGTCCGCTACCGGGTCATGGCGACCGACGGGCACGCTACCTCGGGAGTGCTGCGCTTTACCATCTCCGTTTCTCCCGCTCAATGATCCTTTTTGCCGGATACCTTGAGGTCGCGCTCAAGGCCTTTTCGCTGTTCGCCCTGGCTCTCTGCGTGGGGGGGCTCGCCTTCGCCTTCTTCGTCTCGGGGGTCGGTGCGGAGCGATCTCCCCTGCACGCCCGGGCTCGGGATCGTGTTCTTCGTCCGGCCATCGCCGCCGCCTTTCTCCTCGCCTTGACGCAGGTTCTCTCCCTCGCCCTCGCTTTATGGACACTGACCGACTTCTACGAAAGCCTTCCTTTTTCCACTTTCCTGCGTGCCGGCTTCGTCCGGGCGACCCTGGCGTACGCCGCCGGAGGCTTGGCCCTGGGATGCGCCCTGCTTTTTCTGCGCCGAGCCCCAGGGAGCCCTCCGGTGGTGCGCGGCTTTCGCCGCGGCCCTCCTTTTAATGGCTGCCGGCTCCCGGCTGGTGCACGGCGCGAGTCGGATGGAAGAGACGGCACTGTTGATGAGCGTCACCGCGCTCCACCAGGGGAGCGCAGCCCTTTGGGTCGGGGGCCTCTTTCATCTGGTCGCCTTGTGGCGCCTGTGCCGCAGCGAGGTGCAGGGGGGAGCGCAATGGGAGGAGTCGTTGCTGCGCTTCTCCAGACTCGCCCTCGTCTCGATGGCCCTTCTGGTGGGATCGGGATTTTTTCTGGCGTGGAGGTACATCCCGGGCTGGGAGGAAGTGCTGGGAACCCCCTACGGCACCCTGATTGCGGCCAAAACGGGCCTTCTGGCCGCGGCCCTGGTGATGGGGACTTCCAATTTCTTCATGGTGCGCTCCCCCCGCTCGCAGGGGATCCGAAGTCTCGTTCCGAAGTTCATTGAGGCGGAGGCGTGGCTCGGAGCGATCCTCCTGTTGGTCGCGGCCGGACTCGTATCGCATCCTCCCGCCGTCGACGTCGGCGCGCAGGCCGCCCCCGCAGAGGTGCTGAGGCTCTTTGCCCCCAAGGCTCCGCACTTCTCTCCCCTTTCTTTCCATACCATCGCGGGAGTCTTCATCCTTCTGGCGAGCCTGGTCGCCTTTCTGAAACGCACACACGTGCAGGTCGGGGGAAGGGACTCTGCCCGTCATTTCGGCGTCTTTCCCGTCCTTTGCATGGCGGGAGGCGCCCTGCTGCTGACCTGTGCCCACACGGTCTTTTCGGAGTGGGACTTTCTGGTCGGCCTCTACTACGCCGTCCTCGGCTTTCTGGTCACTTTGGCCGGCGCGGGGCGCTACCTGGAGCTGCGCCTTTCGCCTGGGCAAGGGCGCATCCCGGGAGCGCTCTGGCCCCTTTGCCTGCTGCTCGCAGGGCTTGTCCTTCTCTTCTCGCGCGTCTGAGATAGGGAGATGACCTGAACGATCCGGAGAAGATCAGAGGCACGGCGCCACGGTTTCGGAATCGCTCCGGCAGGGGGTTCCCGTCGCTGATTCGTTGAGCATGGCCCAGAAGACCCCGACGGTCCTGACGGTCTCCTTGAACGCACGGAATTCGACCGGCTTGACGACGAAGGCGTTGGCCCCGAGGCAGCAGCACTCGACAAGATCGGACTCCTCGCGCGAAGAGGTCAGCATCACGACCGGAAGATGACGCAGACTGGGGGTCGCCTTGATCTGCCGCAGCACCTCGATGCCGTCGATCCTGGGCATCTTGATGTCGAGCAGAACGACTGAGGGATCGCCGCCGGTCCGGCCCAACCATTTCCCGCGCTGAAAAAGATAGTCGAGCGCCTCTACCCCGTCGCGCACTACCTGGACCCTGTCGGCAAGATCCTGTTCGGCGAGCGCCGTCAGCATCAGTTCGACATCGTTGGGGTCGTCCTCGGCCAGCAGGATACTCCTCGATTCCATCGCCCTTCTCCTTTTTCGTCAAATCCGTCATTCCTCCGAAACTTCCGGCGCACTCTTCGGCAGCGAGAAATGAAAGGATGCTCCCCGACCGGTTTCCCCTTCGGCCCATACCCTCCCGCCGTGTCGCTCGATTATGCGCCGAACGCTCGCCAGGCCGATCCCCGTCCCCTCGAACTCTTCGCTGGAATGCAGGCGCTGGAAGACGCCGAACAGCTTGTCGGCGTAGCGCATTTCGAATCCCGCGCCGTTGTCCCGAACGGAGCAGACGATTTCATCTCCTTCTTCGCGGCAGCCGACCTCGATGATGGCGGGGTCGCGGCGGCGGGTGTACTTGAGAGCGTTGGAGAGAAGGTTGGTCATGACCGTGCGCAACAGGAGCGGGTCTCCATGGATGTGCGGCAGCGGGCCGATCTTCCACTCGACGGAGCGCCCCTCGCTCTCGGGCGCAAGCTCCCGGCGGGACTCCTGCACGAGACGCTCCAGACTGACGGGGACGGGGGTCACGGCGACCCGCCCGATGCGCGAGAAGGTGAGCAGATCGTCGATGAGGTGGCTCATTTGCCGGGCTGCGTCGGAGACGATGCGGATGTAGCGGCGCCCCTCGTTGTCCAGTGCCGGGCCTGAGGAGGCTTCGAGAAGCTCGACGAAGCCGGCGATGTGCCGCAGCGGAGCGCGCAGGTCGTGGGAGACCGTATAGGTGAACGCTTCGAGTTCCCGGTTGGCCGCCGTCAGAGCCGCGGTGCGCTCCGCCACGCGCCGCTCCAACTCCTGCGTGAGCCGCCTGAGGTCCTCCTCAGTCTTTTTGCGCCCGGTGATGTCCTCGATGATCGCAACCTCATAATCGGGCCTTCCTTTCGCATCCCTCACCAGAGACAGGGTCAGTTGCACCCAGACGTGGCGCCCCTCCTTATGGATGAAGCGCTTCTCCACCGAATAGCTGTCGAGCTCGCCGGCGGCCATGCGGCGAAAGGGGATGAGATCGAGATCGAGGTCGTCCGGATGGGTGATTTCCGGCCAGGGGGTGGCGCGCATCTCCTCGGGGGAGTAGCCGAGCATGCGACAGAAGGCATCGTTCGCATCGATCCACCGCGCGTCGGTGAAGCTGACCCTCCCTATCCCGATAGCTGCCTGCTCGAAGATGGCGCGGTATTTGACTTCACTTTTGTGCAGTTCTTCGCTTCTGCTGAGCAGTCCCGCTGCCATCGTCTCGACCGTTTTACGCAGGCTCTGCACCTCCAGGGGGGCGGTTGGATCGTCCCGCCGGGTGAATCGGCCGGCGCCCATGCCGCGGGCGTCGCTCTCCAGATCCTGCAGAGGGGTGGAGATGGTGCGCGAGACGGCCCAGGCCAGCACGAAGGCCGCCGAGGCGATGAGGGCCGCCAGGGCGCTGTCGCGCAGGAGCCTGCCACGTACGGGCGCGAGGGCGCTTTGCACCGGGCGCCCGGCGCCGGCGACCCAGCCGGTTCCGGAAATCGGCGCCCGGGCGGAGAACCACTCGCCGCCGGGAATCTCCAGGGCGACTCGGCCGGATTGAGGAGCGCCGGTCTCCAGGGCGCGGCGCAAAAGTGGGTCGCTCTCCTTCCATCGCACCCTCTCCTCCCATGACAAGGGGGGCTCGCGCGTGTGGTAAACGAGGTTCCCCTGCAGGTCGAAGATGGCGAAGGCTCCCCCCTCCGGTCGCCGCAGCATCGCCGTCGGCTCATCGAGAGCGGCTGGCTCGATGCCGGCCACGACCACCCCCTGAAGAGTCCCCTCCTCGAAAATTGGGACGGCGATGCCGAACGTGGGGGTGTCGGTCGCTTTCCCCTCGGGAGTGAGTTCGCCGACAGCCCACTGCCGGCCCGCCAGGACCTCGCGGAAGTAGAGGCGGTCGGCGAGGTTGTGCCCCGCCATCGCCGGGTCGCTGGAGGCGATGACCGATCCGTCGGGGGTTGCCCAGCTCAGGCTGCGCACCGATCGGTAGCGCTCCTGGTTGTAGGTCAGAAGGCGGGTTGTTTTTTCCTGCGTGTAGACGTCGAAGGTGAGGATCGCTTCGCCCACGGCGCCGTTCATGTGGCGGATGTCGTTGAAATAGGCCGCGTAGGTCGCGGCGATTCCCTGGGCCACCTCCAGTTCGGTCTGGATCGCATGCGCCTTGCGGATCTGGTAGCGCTCGAACTGGATCAACCCGTGCAGAAGGAGCAGCGGCAGCAGGGTCAGGGCGATGAGGAGAAAGAGGCGTGCACGGATTCCGTGGATGAGAAAGGGGAGGCGCCGGCGGGGTTTTTCGCTCACGACGTCACCGGTCCGGAGGAGGAGCGCACTGCGGGAAGCGCGAAGGTGAAGAGGCTCCCCTGGCCCGCCTCGCTCTCGACACGAATACGTCCGCCGTGGGCCTCGACCAGCGAGCGGGTGATGTAGAGTCCGAGCCCGACCCCCCCGGCCGCCCGTCCTCCCCGCGGCCTGTGGAAGCGCCTGAAGATGTGGGGGAGGTCGTCCGGGGAGATCCCTTCACCCTGGTCGCGCACCGAAAGAAGGACCTCGTCCTCCTGCGCCTGCGCCTCGAGCTTCACTGGAGATTCTGGCGGGGAATATTTCAGGGCGTTGGTGAGCAGGTTTGCAAGAATGCGCTCGAGACGCGCGGGGTCCGCGTAAACAGGGGGAAGGGCCGGTGGGACATCGAGAAGGATGCGCGAGGTGTCGAAGGCCATTGCCGAGCGCTCAAGGAAAGCGGGCAGAAACGTCTCGAGCGCGATGGCTTCGCGTTGCAGCGTGATCTGATTCCCCTCCAGGCGGGCGGCCTCCACCAGGTTCTGGATCATCCCCTCCATGCGTTCGGCCCCTTTGAGGATCGCCTCGGCATGGTGAAGCGCCTGCTCTTCCGTGCAGACATCTTTAAGGAGCTCGGCGTGTCCGTGCACCACCGTCAGGGGAGTGCGCAGGTCGTGGGAAATGGAGTGGACGTAAATCTCACGCTCCTGCTGCAGGCGATGCAGGTCGGTGATGTCGGTCATGGCAGAGACGGCGCCGAGGATCTCACCCCGGGAGGTTCGAATGGGGGAGGCGCTGATGGCGACCCAGAGCGCCTCATCATCCTCAGGGTGCAGGACGACGATTTCCGAACGGATCGTTTCGCCCCGCAGTGCCCGAAGCGCCGGATGGCGCTCAAGCGAGAAGGGGTCTCCCTCGGGGGTCTGGGGGTGCAGCGTCGACTTGCGCTCGACCAGCGGCAGTTGCTGCACCTCGGGGGGATAGCGCAGCATCCGTTCGGCGGCCGGGTTCATCCGCCGAATCTCGCTGTCGGGGCCGTAGACCACCACGGCATTGGCCATCGCATCGATGGTGGCGTCGAGTTCGGCCAGAAGGCGCTCCCGGTCCTTTTCAGCTTCTCTGCGCTCGGTGATGTCCTGCACGATGCAGGTCAGGCGCTCGGGACGGCTGACGGGCGTGAGGATGAGACCGGTCGTCTCCTGGACCCAGATGCTCGAACCGTCGCCCCGAAGATACTTCTTCTCCAGGATGAAGTCGTTTCTCTCCCCCCGCAGCAGACTTGCGAACCCTTCCTCCTCACTGCGGACATGATCCGGGTGAGTCATTTCGTGCAGGTTTTTGCCGAGGAGATCTTCGGCGCTGCGGCCGAGAATGTCGCAGAAACGTCTGTTCACCCGCAGGATGCGGCTTTGCGCATCGAGTTCGGCGACCCCGACGGCGGCGTTTTCGAAGAAGGCTCGCAACTCCTCCTCGCTGCGGCGAAGCGCCTCCTTCGCCTCCCGCCGGGCGCGGCGTTCGGCCAGGGCGCCGAGCTCTCTTTCAATGGCCGGCACGAGGCGGGAGAGGTTGTCCTTGGTCACGTAATCGCCGGCGCCCGCCCTCATCGCCTCGACGGCGAACTCTTCTCCCTTGGTGCCCGAGACCATGATGAAGGGGAGGTCCGGATCGTGGTTCCGCACGATCCGCAGGGCAGCCAGGCCGTTGAAACCGGGAAGGTGGTAGTCGCCGATGACGAGGCTCCACCCCCCTTCCTCGAGGGACGCGAGGAGTTCGGCCTCGGTCTGTATCCGTCGCAGCTCGAACGCCACGCCGCTGTGCTCGAGCTGATGCCGCAGCAGCAGGGCGTCATTTTCGGAATCCTCGAGCAATAAAAGTCTCAGATGTTCCATAGACGTCTGTTCAGGAATGATAATCGTTCCCTACAGGATACCACTGGCGCCTTTTCGGCTCTATGGAACGAAAGTCTCGAATCGGCCTCAAATGCGAAGGGCGGCCCGAGGCCGCCCTAATGCGCTGCGATTGGGACGAGGGTTTCAGCTCTCCACCGCGATCGGGTGATCGGTGTGGGGTCCGTGGGAGAACTCGAGGACCTCCTCCACCTGCACGACCATGCGCGTTTCGACCTGAGGAAGGCCCGGCTCTTCGAGTTCCGGCGCGTAGCCGTTGAGAATGCCGATCTCGTCGGTCTTCTCCACGCGCCCGAGGAACTGGTATCCGGCGCCGCTCGAGGGGTCGACGATGACGATAGCGAGGCGGGGGACCTCGGCCACGTTTTCCAGCGTCTTGTGGCAGAACCACGCCTCGAAGGTGATATGGTGGGGGTCGGGGATGCGGATTCCGCTTCCGGCCGCCAGGTGAGGACGGGAGCGCTGGTCGGCGGAGGCGACGTAGGCGTAATTGATGGCCTCGATGAATTTCTTCATTTTTTCCGAGATCATGTGTACCCCTTTTTTTTCTCGAAGAGCGACTCAAGATAGCGTTCGGCCTGCATGGCCGCCATGCACCCGGAGGCTGCCGCGGTGATGGCCTGGCGAAAGTGCGGATCCTGCACGTCCCCTGCGGCGAAGACGCCGGGAATGTTCGTTTCGGTGTGGTTGCGTGTAAAGATATACCCTTCTACGTCCATTTCCAGTTTTCCCTGAAAAAGGGCGGTATTGGGGGTATGGCCGATGGCGACGAAGAGACCGTCGCAGGGGATCTCCCCCTCCATCCCCGAGGGGATGTGGCGAAGGCGCACCCCCGTCACCCCCCGTTCGTCTTCGAGGATGCCGGTGACCATCGTCTCCCAGCGAAATTCGATGCGCTTGTTCAGCTTGGCGCGCTCCTGCAGGGTGGGGGTGGCCCTCAGGCTGTTGCGCCGGTGCACCACCGTCACCTTGCGGGCGAAGCGGGCGAGAAAACTCGCTTCCTCCACGGCGGTGTCGCCCCCTCCGACGACGACCACGTCGCGCTCCTTGTAGAAAAAGCCGTCGCAGGTGGCGCAGACCGAGACCCCTCTGCCGTAGAGCGACCACTCGTTGGGCAGTCCCAGCATCTTGGGAGAGGCTCCGGTGGCGATGATCAGCGTCTCGCACGCATAGCTCGTCTCGTCGACCCAGACCCGGTAGGGGCGCTCGGCGAGTTCGACCCGGGTGACTTCCCCTTCGACGAAACGCGTGCCGAAGCGGGCGGCCTGCTTCTCCATCTCCGCCATGAGGAAGGTGCCTTCGACACCGTTGGCAAAGCCGGGGTAGTTTTCGATGATCGTGGTGGTCGTGAGCTGCCCTCCAGGTTGGCGGCCGTGGATGAGCAGGGGGCAGCAGCGGCTTCTGGCGGCGTAGATCGCCGCCGTCAGCCCCGCAGGTCCCGATCCGAGGATGATCGTTTCGTGAACTCCTTCGAGCTCAGCCATGGGCGCCCTCCCTGAACTGCTCCTCGGCATGGTAGGAGGAGCGCACCAGCGGACCGGCCTCCACGTGGGTGAAGCCGAATTCCAGCGCGCGGCGCCGAAGCTCGTCGAACTCTTCGGGGGGGACGTAACGCATGACCGGGTGATGGCGCTGCGTGGGAGCGAGATACTGCCCCAGGGTGAGAAAGGCGCACCCGGCCTTGCGCAGGTCGCCGAGGACCGACAGGATCTCCTCGCGATCCTCTCCCAAGCCGAGCATGAGCCCCGACTTGGTGGGGATCTGCGGAGCCAGTTCGGCGGCTGTTTCCAGCACTTTCAGGGAACGTGCGTAATCGGCCCCAGCACGCACTTGCGGGTAGAGCCGCGGGACGGTCTCGATGTTGTGGCCCAGGACCTCGGGGGAGGCCTCGATGATGGTGCGCAGCGCCTCCAAATTCCCCTTCAGGTCGGAGATGAGCAGTTCGATGCGGCAGCCCGGGGCCTTGTCCCGGATCGCTTTGGTGACGGCGGCAAAATGGGAGGCGCCTCCGTCGGGAAGATCGTCGCGGGTGACGGTGGTGACGACGGCGTGGGCAAGGGCGAGGATGGCGACGGCGTCTGCGATCTTCCGGGGTTCCTGCGGATCGGGGGGAGCGGGAGGGGCCTTCTCCACGTTGCAGAAGGTGCAGGTGCGGGTGCACCGGTTGCCAAGGATCATGAAGGTGGCGACGCCGCGGCTCCAGCACTCGCCCTGATTGGGGCAGGCGGCGCTGCGGCAGACGGTGTGCAGGCCCTGCTCCCTGTGAAGGCGCTCGATGCGGGCGACGTTGGGGCCCGCTTGGAAGCGGACCTTAAGCCAGTCGGGTTTGCAGCGGGTCGGGGATGTCATCTTCACCTGCGATGTCGCCGGCGTGAACGGCGCAGAATACGTCGGAAAAGGAGGCGATGATCGCCTCTTCCACCTCCTTGAGGGGGACGCAACGGCCGACGATCCGCTCCAGGGTCGTCATCGAGACGTCCGGCAGGCCGCACGGAACGATGGCCCCGAAACCCGAGAGGTCGGTCGAGACGTTGAGGGCAAAGCCGTGCCAGGCGATCCAGCGCCGGACGCCGACGCCTATGGAGGCGATCTTGGCCCCGTCGACCCAGACGCCGGTCTTTCCGGGGAGACGCTCCCCGGCGATGCCGAAGGCGCCGAGGGTGCGCAGGAGAACCTCCTCCAGATGCCGCAGGTAGGCATGCAGGTCCCGGCCCAGGTGCGTGAGGTCGAGGATCGGATAGCCGACGAGTTGACCGGGGCCGTGAAAGGTCACGTCTCCGCCTCGCCCGGATTCCTCGAATTCGATGCCTCGGGCAGCGAGTTCGTCCGGGGAGGCGAGCAGATGCTCGGTACGCCCCCGCCGCCCGAGGGTGATGACAGGCGGATGTTCGAGAAGAACGAGATAATCCTCGTCGGCGTCGCGGCGCCTCTCCAGAAGCCGCTCCTGCAGGGCCACGGCATCAGCATAGGGGAGCCGCCCCGGGCGCAGGGTCCGGAACCGGGGCCTCGGGGCGGCATGAACGTCGAGAGCTAGTCCTCCCAATGGATACAGGCCACCGGGCACGAATCGATCGCTTCCTGGATCTTTTCTTCCGGGGCGCCGGCGGGCTCGTAGACTTCCGCAAGTCCGTCGTCGTTCATGCGGAAGACTTCCGGGGCGACATCGACACAGAGGTTACAACTGATGCAGACATCCTGATCGACATAGGGGGTCTTGGCCATTGACGGTCTCCTTTGAGTGGTTCGTGCGAAGTTCCGGACCGGAAGGCGCCCGGGAATGCGCAAAGAGCGGATCAGACGACTTCGAAATTCGACTTGTCGGCGCCGCACAGGGGGCAAACCCAGTCGTCGGGAAGGTCGGAGAACGGGGTGCCGGGAGCGATGCCGTTGGCCGAGTCGCCTTCGGCGGGATCGTAGATGTAGTCACAGATGACGCAGCGGTATTTCTCCATTGGTTCCTCCTGGGCATCAAGTAAAAGAAAGTCGGATGTCCGCTTGGGGTGCAGCAGCCGAACAACTCCTCAAGTGTAGTCGATTTCCGCCGTGCTGCAAGGTCCGCTCGAAACGGCCTACTCGGTTGTCACGGGGGGGCGCACCGGCGAGCCCTCGGGAACGATCTTGACGAAGGCGCTGCGGCAACGGGCAAGGGTCCGCTCGACCCGGTCGGCCTCCTCGGCCTGATGGGAATGAAGAAGCTCGCGGTGGTACTGCAGCAGAAGCTCGCCGACCGCGGCCACATCCTGTTCTTCCATCGGCCGGATTTCGACCCGGGCGCCGGCGGCGAGGCGCCTTCGCAGGGCCTCGATGTCCATCCCCATCTCCGGGTCGAGGCGGCAGTAGACGGTCCCGCCGGTCATCCCCGAGCAGATCCAGGGGCCGGGATCTCCCAGAACGACGACGCGACCGGCCGTCATGTACTCGAAGGCGAACCCCTTGAGGTTGGCGCGGCCGGCCAGGTTCCCGGCGGCATCATCGAGGGGGCGGCGGATGCGCCCCCCGATGACGACGTCGGCCCCCGAAAGGCGAATGCAGGCCCGGCTGTCGGCGTCCCCCTGGACGAAGATCGTCCCCCCCGTCGCGCCGTAGGCGAGACCCTTCCCCACGGAACCTCCGACCCGCAGGCCGGAGCGGTTCTCCCCCTTGAGAACGACGATCTTGCCGCCGCGCGCCCCCTTGGCGACGCCGTCCTGCGCCCCCCCCTCGACGCGGATGTTGATCCCCGGGATGTTGAAGGCGGCCAGGCCGTTGCCGGGGATGGAATCGCGGCGAAAATGCAGAAGAGCCGTCTGTTCGCCCGTGTAGCGCCCCTCGGCGCGCGCCCGGGTCATGGCGCCGGCGAGCTTGGTGCCGATGGCGCGATCGGCGCTCGAGGCGGCGTCATCGTCGTAGCGAACCCTCTCCTCGCCGGCATCGAACCCTTCGACGACAAGGGTGGAGATCAGAGAGGTGAGGTAGTTCAACGGTTTTCGGATGATGCGCACCTTGCTTTCGGCAAAGGCTCCCCCGATCGCCGCGGGGATGAGGAGTTCGGAGACGTCGAGGCGCTCGGTCCCGCGCTCCTGCACCAGCAGATCGGCCCGGCCGACGAGATCCTGCGTGCGGCTGAAGCCGAGGCGGGCGGTGATCCCCCGGATCTCGTCGCCGAGGGCCCGGAAGAATGTCGTCTGGTAGATGATGCCGTGCTCCAGAACACGGGGAACGAAGCGCTTGAGCCCCCGCGCCTCCGCTTCCTTGTTCGAATCGATCTGCGTTGCGATCCCCACGTGGCAGGTGTCGAGGTGGCACCCGCGGCAGGTGGTGCAGCCGATCACGATCATCGGCAACGTGCCGAAGCCGACGCGGTTGGCTCCCAGCAGGATCAGCTTGACGACGTCGCGCCCGGTGCGGGCGCCGCCGTCTGCCCAGATCTCGACCTTCTGGCGAAGTCCGGCCGCTGTGAGGGCGCGGTGCGCCTCGCTCACGCCGATCTCGGCCGGCAGGCCGACGAATTTGATGGCGTGCTTGCGGGCCGCCCCCGTCCCCCCGTCGTAGCCGCTGATGGTGATGATGTCGGCGCCGGCCTTGGCGATGCCGAGGCTGATGGTGCCGATCCCGGCCACCGCCGGAACCTTGACGGAGATGCGCGCCTGGGGGTTGGCGGTGCGAAGCTCCTCGATGATCTGCGCCAGGTCCTCGATGGAGTAGATGTCGTGGTTGTTCGACGGGGAGATGAGACCGATACCCGGGATGGCGTTTCTCGCCGCGGCGATCTTCTCGGTCACCTTGAAGCCGGGCAGATGCCCCCCTTCGCCGGGTTTGGCCCCCTGACCGATCTTGATCTCGAGAAAATCGGCCGAGTTCAGCAGAGCCATGTGCACTCCGAAGCGCCCCGAGGCGATCTGCTGTCCGCGGTTTCTGCGGTACTTGCCGAGCATGTCGCCGATCTCCCCCCCCTCGCCGTTCATGCAGACGATATTGAGGCGGCGAGCCGCCTCGGCGTAGATGCGAAAAGGGGTCTCTCCCTGGGAACCGAAGCTCATGGCCGAGAAGAGGATAGGCAGATCGTGCCCCCCCACCGAGGCGTCGACCTCCTGCGGGTCGACCCGCAGTTCCTCGGTGAAGCGGAAATCGAGGAGGTGCCGGATCGCCAGAGGGTTTTCCGCCTCGAGCTTGCGGATGAGGCGAGAGAGATCGGCGTAGCTCTCCTCCATCTTTGCCACCTGTCCGACCATCTTCCAGATGCGTGGGTAGAGTCGGAACTGGGCGGGGACGGGCTCCTCCTTCTTGCTTCGGGCCGTCGCGGCGCGCTCGCGGGCGTCTTCCTCGATGCGGGCGAAGGAGAGCCCCCCCTTGGGCGATCCGCAGAAGTCCGGGGTCTCGAAAAGGGCTGCGATATCGGGGGCGAGACCGATGGAGGCGAAATACTTTCCGTATCCGCCAATCTCGTGGGTCCCCATGGTGGAAATGACCTTTTCGAGACCTTTGGAGAGGGCGCCGA
Organism: Desulfuromonadales bacterium; assembly: GCA_029289095.1. Classification (GTDB taxonomy): domain Bacteria; phylum Desulfobacterota; class Desulfuromonadia; order Desulfuromonadales; family JACZKF01; genus JARFUG01. Next base: position 59,662 of record JARFUG010000001.1, on the reverse strand, counting down.
GGAGATTCGCGACCCCCGAATCCGCCCGGGCAGCGGCCTCCTCCCACATGAGGTAGGGGCACAGGGCGTCCGCCCCCATCCCGAGGCAGAAGATGAGGTCGTGCAGGTTGCGAAGCGCTCCCGAGCGCACCACGAGGGAGACCTTCCGGCGAAGGTTCACCCCTGCGCGGTCTCGGGACCCCTTGAGCGCGCGGTGGATTGCCGCCACGGCGAGGAACGGATCGAGGAAGGTGCGTCCCCGGGTGAAGGCGAGGGAATCGTCGAGGACGAGGAGGGGGATCCCGCGGCCGGCCGCCGAGCGGGCCTCCTCAGCAAGCCTCTCCAGGGCGTCTGGGACGCTCTCGCCGTTTCGCAGCGCGCATGAAAGGAGGCGGTGACCCGCGCGTTCCCCGCTGCGGAACCGACCGAGCAGGGTCTCCAGGGTGGCGGAGCCGCAGGCCAGGGCGAGGGCCTCTTCCTCGTGCGTCGGCGCGCGGTGTCCGCCGCCGAGAAGCAGAGGGACCTCGATCCGCACCCCCTGTTTCGCCGGAACGCGAAGCCGCGGACGGGGACCGAGATAAACGCGGGTGGAGAAGTGCTCGCTCTCGCGCTCTCTGTCGATGGCGGGGTTGGTGACGACGGCGACCTGTTCCTTGAAGAAGTCCGAAAGGTTCTGCCGCCTCTGCGCCAGGGCGGCGAGAGGCCCGTCATAGCCGAGGGAGGCGATCGGCTCCTCGCCGGTGCGGGCGGCATCCCTCAGGTTGAGCAGATCGCTGTTGCGCCACCCCAGGGCGGTGAGGAGATTGGCCCTGAGGAGTTCGCTTCCCCGGCTGAAGCTCTCTTCGCGCAGCGGCTCTACGGCTTCGGGGGTCTGCAAGGCCTTTGCATGGGCGCTGAGGGAGGTGCGCCGACCGAAGAAGGATCTGACTTCGCGCCGCAAATCCTCATGCTCGAGAACGCGCACCTTCTTCCCTTCGGCCAGACGCACGCCGATCTTTTCGCCCGGAGCCAGGGGGCGTGGGTCTTCCAGCAGTTCCTCGTGGGGGACGACCCCCCATTCGGAGGAGGCGAAATATTCCTTCCCCGTCTCGCCGAACCACAGGGGCCGAAGCCCCATGGCGTCGACGGAGAAGACGCAGCGGTCCTGGTGACGGGCGATGATCGCCGCCGGTCCCTGGGCGCTGGCGCTGAAGACGCGGCGGAAGTAGGAATAGAGCTCCTGCAGCTCGAGCGGCATCTTCTCCATCTCGGAGACGATGGGGGGAAAGACGAACTCCATCGCTTCGAAGAGGGTCAGGCCGAACTGGTGGATGAGCCCCTCCAGGGTGCGGTTGAGGTCCTGGGAGTCGCTGCCGCCGGGCGGGAGGGAGATGCCGAGCATCCGGGCCTCCTCGCGAAGCCGGGCGATGGTGTTGATCTCGCCGTTGTGTCCCAGAAGGCTGAAAGGCTGAGCGCGAAGGACCGTCGGCAGGGTGTTGGTGGAGAAGCGGCTGTGCCCGATGGTGACCGAGGAGAGGAAGTCGCGCCTCTTGAGTTCGGGGTAGTAGCGCGAGAGTATCTCCGGCGCCCCCTGGATCTTGTAGGAGGCGACGCGGTTGGAGAGGGAGGCGACATGAACCGGCGTTTCGGTCTCGATGGCCAGGTGCAGGGCATGCAGGCGCGCGGGCAACTGGTCTGTCTCGTCGAAAAGCAGGGCCGTCTGCCAGAACAGAGGCTCGTTCTTGCGGGCGGAAGGGGAGAGGACTTCGCTGCGCACCGGTCCCGGATGCTCGATCAGCACCCGGGCGCCGCTTTTTTGCAGGCGCTCCAGGATTTTCTCCCGGATCAGCGGATCGCTGCCAAGAGCCTCGCGGGGGACGAGGAGGTGCCCCAGGACGAAGCCGGGCGAGTGCGCCAGTTCCGGGGGGTGTCCCGCCACCGTAAGGTACTCGCGCCAGAGCCGGCGCGGGATGTCGGTGAGGACGCCGCAGCCGTCCCCCTCTCCGCCGATCTCTCCGGCCCGGTGCCCCATCTTGATGAGGGCGTCGATGGTGCGTTGAACATTGCCGTGGGTCGGCTCTCCCGCCTTGTTGATGTAGCCGATGATGGCGCAGCCGTCGCGCTCGGAGGGGACGAGACCGGAGGGGTCGTCGGGGTGTATGTACATGGGAGCTCCGCGTCATGGCGGATTCCGGAGAGACGGCCCCGGAAATCCGTAAGAGGGAAAGGGCGCAGCAGGAAGTGAGAGCTCACTCCCGCGCGATTCTTTCATTAATTCTACCCCTCTGACGGGGAGGGTGCAAACGCAAGGGAGCGAGGGAGGGGTAAAGAAGAGGAGAGAGGGTTCTGTCCGAAGGCGATCTGGAGGCCATCGGCGCCTTGCCGAATGCGCAGAGACATTTTCCCGAGCGCCTCGACGGGATCGGGAAAGTCGCTGCGGAAATGGGAGCCGCGGCTCTCGGTTCGGTTCCGCGCGGCCAGAAGGATCAGCCGCGCCGCCAGGAGCATGTTCCCCGTTTCCAACCCCTGAAGCGAGCGGAATCCTTCGATCTGCCGGAACCGTTTTTCGAGTTCCTCCAGGCGCTGCAGCCCCGTCTGCACGGTGTGCTCCGAGCGGATTACGCCGGCATGGTTCCACAGAAGGCGTTTGAGCTCGAGGCGCAGGGGGAGGAGTTTCTGCGGGGGCTCCGGCGAACGCCGAAACTCCTGCGGCAACGCCTCGCAGGGACGGAAAACCTTGGCGCGATCGGCTGCGGACCTGCCGGCGATGCGGCCGAAGACGACCGCCTCGGCCAGGGCGTTGCCGCCGAGACGGTTGGTTCCGTGGACGCCGCCGGTGACCTCGCCGGCCCCGAAAAGGCCGGGGACCGTCGTGGCTCCGTCGGCATCGATGGTCATCCCCCCCATGAAGAAGTGGACGGCAATGCCGACAGTGAGAAAATCCCTTTCAGGACGGCATCCGCGCCGATTGAGGAGATTCCAGAGATCGCCGTAGCGCCCGGAGGCCGCCCGGGAAGAAATGCCTGAGAGATCGAGATGCACGCCGCCGTCGACGCCGCGCCCCTCAGTGATCTCACGCCAGATGGCGCGGCTCATCACGTCGCGGGTTGCCGCGATCTCGCCTGAGGAGTGCTCGTCCAGCAGAAAACGCTCCCCCCGGCTGTTGCGAAGGACCGCTCCGTCGGCAAAAAGGGTCGTCGGGAGGATGATCGGGACCGGGGCGATCCCCATGGTGGGATGGAACTGGATGAATTCGAGGTCGCGCAGTTCGGCGCCGGCGCGGTACGCCAGCGCGATTCCGTCGCCGGTCATCTCCCGGGTGTTGTTGCTGTTGGCGAAGAGGCGCCCTCCTCCTCCGCAGGCGAGAACGACGCTGCGGCTCTCGATTCTCACCTCCGCCTCGCGACCGGCAAAGAGAGCTCCGCCGACCCCTTCGGGACCGGTGAGCAGATCGACCGCCATGAGGTCTTCCATGACGTGGACGCCGAGATCCCGCACGGCAGCAAGCAGGGGAAGGGTCAGGGAGAGGCCGGCGGTCTGAACGGGGATGCCCGGGCGAAGGGTCGTCGCGGTGCGCGGCGTCGAGTGCCCCGGGTTCAGCTTGGTCACCAGCTTCCCCCCCTCGCGCAGGAAGCGCACGCCGAAATTCTCCAGGAAGGAGACGAGGACCGAGGAACCTTCGGCCAGAGTGCGAGCCAACTCCGGATCGGAGAGCCCCTCGCCCCCCCGGACGATGTCCCTGGCGAAGAGTTCCACCGAGTCGTTGCGCTGGTCGAAGAGGCCCGAAATGTTGCAGGCCGCCAGAACCGTGTTGCCGCTGCGCCCCGCCTTGCGCTTGCACGCCAGAACGACCTCTTTTCCGGCCAGCCGGGCTTCCAGCGCGGCGCACAGCGCTGCCAGCCCCCCTCCGATCACGAGTACGTCCGTTCTGAGTCGTTCCATGGGAGTTCGTCCTCGATAGCCGTATACGTCGAGCCGAAACACTAGCATCGTTGACGCGTGATTTCCACCCCGAAGTCGCCTTGCCATCTCATGCGTAGAGAGTTTGTCCGTATCTTTCGCGGTGAAAAGGGCTGAGCGCCTTGACAGTCACGCGCTAAAGGTTAGAAAATTTTAAATATACCATTCCCGCTCCCGGAGTCTTCATGCTTCGCCTGTTCAGAGCCAAAGCGATCATTCTCGTATATGCCCTGATCCTTTGGGGGTGCGGCAGCATCGACGACGAAAGGCCGGTCGCACTTGCCGGACCCGATCAGACGGTTCTGGTAGGAACGACAGTTCATCTCGATGCCGGAGCCAGCTTTTCTCCTGTGAGGGAAGAGCTTTTCTTCCGGTGGACTCTCCAGGAGCGTCCGGAAGGGAGTGCGGCCGCTCTTGCCGATCCCGAGGCGCCTGCGACGACCTTCTTCGTCGACGTCGAAGGCGTCTATTCTCTCCACCTCTCGGTCAGCGACGGGACGCTGGCATCCGAGGACGTCCTGAGCGTCCAGGCCGTCGGTCCCGACCCCTTCGCACCGAGCGCCGATGCGGGACCTGACCAGGAAGTCGTCCCCGGCGCCCTCGTTCTGCTCGACGGCAGCGCCAGTCGCGCCCCCGAAGGAGGGCTCCTCACCTTTCACTGGATCACTCTGGAGCGTCCGCGCGAGAGCCGGGCCGCCCTGTCGGACCCCAACTCCCCCCGGCCGAACTTCTTCGCCGACGCACGGGGAATTTACCGTTTTCAACTGACCGTCGTCACCGGGAGCGGACGGCGCTCGAGCGACATCGTATCGGTCTTCGCCGGCACGATCCCCGTCCCTTTGCCGCCATCGATCGTCGGAAAGGGGCAACTCATCTACGACGCTCAGTGCGCCATCTGCCACAGCCTGCGGCCTCACGATCCGTCTTCCGGGGGCGCCCCCGATCTCTTGCTCCGAGGGTGGCGAATGGAGGCGGTCTTCGAGAAGCCTCATGCCGGAATCGTCCTGAAACCCGAGGAGATGGATGCAGTCAGGAATTTTATCGATTCGATCTGAGCAGGGCGGAAAACACGGAATGCGCCGTCAAAAAAAAAAGCGAAAGAGACCGCTGCGGTCCGCTTTCGCTTTGTGGTTCGCCGGTGTGAGGGGGCTTCAGAATTTCACTTTTCGCCAGACCGCCATGACCTTGCCGATGATGGCGCAGTTGGAGGCCGGCTGGAAAGGTTTGTACAGGCTGTTGTCGGGAGAGAGCCAGATGCCGTCGGCGTTGATCCGGTAACGGCGTAAAATGGTGTCGTCCCATTTGCTGCTCACCAGGACAACGTCCCCGGTCCTGGCTTCTTCCCCCGGTTTGAAGAAGACGAGGTCCTTGTCCTGGATGGTCGGAGCCATGAAGTCGCCGTAGGCGACCATCGCATAGCAGCCCGAAGGGGTGTCTGGTATGGAGAGATATTCGAGGACGTCTTCGGCGCTGATCCCCCGGGGGAATTCGGGTGGAATCCTCTTCAGCAGGGGCGTTCTGCTCTCGGAGAGCCTGACCTCTCCAGCGGGGGCGCTGATCAGGATTTCGGCCTCCGGCGCTCCCTCCCCGGACAATAGCCATCGCTCGTCGACGTGGTAGAGGTGCGTCAAGGCGATCAGAAGCGTCTCGGAAGGGATTTTCTTTCCGGCTTCGAGACTGCTCAGGTACCCCTGCGCGATTCCCAGGGAATCGGCGAAGGCTTTCTGGGTGAGCCCCTGGCTGCGCCGCACCTGGCGGATACGTGCGCCGAGAGAGATGTCCGATTCCGCTTCCAACATTGTTCCCTGACGTGATAGAGAAATGAACCTGATTTTTCCTCGGCTGAAAAATATTGTCAAGAAATAAATCGGATCAAGTCTCTATTTCTAGGACATTTTGCTTCCAGGGGAGCAAAGTCTTGGCGACCTGTCACTGGTACCTCTGGTCCGCTCCCGGGGCCGGCTTCATCAGTGCGATGAGCAGCAGGGCAAATGGGCCGATCAGAAGGCCGATGAAGACCCACAGCGGGACGCTTCTGTTCTTTCCTTTGGCCAGAGAGGCGGCTGCGACGCCGAATATCACCCACGCAATCAAAAATTCCATGAACTCTCCTGTTTTCTGCGTTTCCCGATAGCGTCGCCGATTCCGATTCTGGATGCAAGGAAATGTTCCACTGCTGACCATGAGTGCAAAAGGCGAAGGCGGACGCAAGGTCCGCCTTCGCTCGTTTCTGTAAATCTGATGGTGAATTCAGGTCATCTCGAGGAGCGCCTTGACCGATTTTTCGATCCCTTCGGCCGCCTCGCTGATGCGACCGGCGAGCATGTAGGCGGGGGAGGAGACGATCTTGTTCTGCCTGTCAACGACAAACTCGCTGACGGGGCACGCCTCGTGGGTCGTCCCCATCTTCTCGAGGGCGGCGGCGGTGTCCTGATCGGTGCCGATGGTCAGTTTGTGGGCCAGCTTGTCCTCGCCGAGGATCTTGGAGAGCAGGGCGGGGGCGATGCAGACCGCGCCGAGGGGTTTTTTCGCCTTGACCGTTTCACGCACCAGGCGCGCCACTTCGGGATGGATGTCGCATTGGGGGCCTTTGACGGCGAAGTCGCACAGGTTCTTGGCGGCGCCGAAGCCGCCGGGAAAGAAGAGGGCGTCTATGTCTGAGACCCGGACTTCGGCGATGTTGCGGATCTTGCCCCGGGCGATGCGCGCCGACTCCACCAGGACGTTGCGTTTTTCACCTTCGGCGACTTCCCCGGTGAGGTGGTTGACCACATGCATCTGATCCGCATCGGGAGCCATCAGGACCATTTCGGCCCCGGCCCGGTCTAGAGCGAGCATGGTGATGACCGCTTCATGGATTTCGCTGCCGTCAAAAACACCGCAGCCCGCAAGGACGACTCCTACTTTTGGCATGATCATACCTCCTCGTGAAGTAAGGTGAACACATCGTATCCGAATAAAATTAATAAAATAACGCCGTTTGTCAAGAGAAGTCGCCATTAGTCGAAGGAGTGGGTTTTTCAGAAAGGATGTGCTATACACATTGGTATGAAAACTCCTGAACTGAGCGATATCGAGGGGGTCCTGTTCGACCTGGACGGCACCCTTCTGGAGGTGGAGATGTGCGAATTCATCCCCGCCTATATCACGTCCCTGGCCGATTGCTTCGGCGATCTGGTCGACCGTACGGCTTTTGCCGATGCGTTGCTTGCGGCGACCTTCTCTCTCCTTCATGCCCGAAGCGGGGGGCCGACCAATGAGGAACTCTTCCTGGCCGCCCTCGACCGGCACGCCGGAATCGCCCCGGCCCAGTTCGCCGAACGGTTTCAGGATTTCTGTGCAGGAAGCCTGTCCGCGCTCGCTCCTCATGTGCGTCCTTCGCCCCTCGCCCGCAAAGTGGTTGAGCGCTGTTTCGAGCGCGGTTTAAAGGTGGCCATCGCAACCAACCCCGTTTTTCCCCGACCAGTGGTGGAGGCGCGCCTGCGGTGGGGGAACCTGCACGACTTCGATTTCGCCCACGTCAGCACCTTCGAAAACAGCCGATTCTGCAAACCGGATCCCCAATACTTCCACGATCTGCTGCAGACCCTTGGGATGGATCCCCGTCAGTGCCTGATGGTCGGCAACGATACCGAACACGATCTGGCTGCGCGTCAGGTCGGCATCCGCACCTTCCTCGTCGACACCTGGCTCATCGACCGTCTCGACGGCGAGTACGAATTCGATTACCGGGGGGGGCACTCGGAGCTTCTGCATTTCATGGGAGAGATTGGAGCAGGGGGCGGCACTTATTGACATTTCAGCGGTTTTTACGCTAATCTGCCCAATGCTCTTGTGCTCCAGGGAGTTCCCATGATCGCATTTTCACGTACGCTGTCCCTGCTCTTGATCCTTGCTTTCGCTTTCCCGCTGACCGGGTGCGAACGGACGTCCGAAACGACCGTGCGCAGCAGCGTCCGCGAAGAGAAGGCGCCCCCTCCGGTGGAGAACCCGCCCCAGCAGCTCCTCACGACCCAGGAGGCCTTCATGGAGGTCTCCAGAACCGTCACCCCGGCGACCGTCAACATCCGTGCCGCGCGGGTCCGGCCCCAGCGGGATAGTCAGTTCGGCCCCCTTTTCGACGAGTTCTTCGGCGACCTCTTCCGGGGCGATCCGCGCATGCGTCCCCAAAGGGAGCACAGCCTCGGCTCGGGCTTCATCATCAGTGAGGACGGCTTCATTCTCACCAATAATCACGTGATCCGGGACGCCGAAGAGATTACGGTGCGCCTCTCGGATCAGCGCATCTATCCGGCCAAAGTCGTCGGCATGGACCCGCGCACCGACGTCGCCGTCTTGAAGATCGAGGCCCCGGAAAACCTTCCCTTCGTGGTCCTCGGCGATTCCGATCTGCTTCAGGTGGGACAGTGGGCTCTGGCCATCGGCAACCCCTTCGGCCTCGACCGTACGTTGACCGTCGGCGTGATCTCGGCTATCGGCCGTGCGGGCCTCGGGATCGAGGACTATGAAGACTTCATCCAGACCGACGCCTCCATCAACCCGGGGAACTCCGGAGGACCTCTGCTGAACATCTACGGCGAGGTGATCGGAATCAACACCGCCATTGTCGCCACCGGCCAGGGGATCGGCTTCGCCATCCCCATCAATCTGGCCCGCCACATCGCCACGCAGCTCATCGAGACAGGCGAGGTTGTTCGCGGCTGGCTCGGAGTGAGCATCCAGCCGCTGACGCCGGAGCTGGCCGAGTCCTTCGGTCTCGATCGCGTCACCGGCGCGCTGGTGAACCAGATCCTCCCCGGTTCCCCCGCCGCCAATTCCGATCTTCAGCGCGGAGACATCCTGTTGCTCTACGATGGCAGGGAGGTTCGGGGCGTTCGGGAACTGCAGCTTCTGGTGGCGAGCACCCCCGTCGGCAAGAGGGTGAACCTGGATGTCCTGCGCAGCGGAAAGCGCATGACCGTTCCGGTCGTCATCGCCGAGATGGAAACTTCCGCCCGCGTGGCGCGCGTCGCCCCCGATCGTCCTGCCCGGGCCGAGGGGCTCGGATTTTCCGTCGTCCCCTCCGATGGAGAGGGGGTTCTCATCGAGGCGGTCGAGCCCGGATCACGCGCCGAGGCCGCGGGAGTGCAATCCGGCGATCTTCTTCTGAACATCAACCGCCAGGACATCAACGACCTCGACGCCTTTCGACGGGCGGTGCAGCAGGCCCGGGGGCGCAACGTCGTCCTGCTCATCAAACGTGCAGAGAGCACCCTCTACCTGGCGTTTCCCGCACCCTGAACGTGAAACGAATCTGATACGGAAAAAAGGAGTTGTTATGGCCAAGCTCGTGGAGAACCCCGATCTGGCATTTCGCCTGGCGCGGGCCATCGTCTCTGACGTCGCCCTCTACAACCAGGAGAAGGTGAAGGAAGGGATAGAGAACGACAATATTTTCGACCTGCTCCAGGATGAGATCCAGGAAGGGCGGGAGCATTTCTACGGACGTGTTTCAGAAAGTCTCCCCAACCGCGATCACATCTATGAGAGAGCCATCGTCGATGTTCTGATCAAGCAGGCCGGAAAGATCGAAAGTCGCATCTGGTAGTGGAGGAGCTTCGCCGTCTGACGTTCGAGCGCGGCCGTTCCCCCGAGAGGCTCGACCGCTTTCTGGTCGAAAAGTGTCCCGACCTCACACGCTCGCAGATCAAGCGACTTATCGACGAGGGGCGGGTGCGCGTCGGCGACGACCAGGCCAAGGCAGGCATACGGCTGCGGGGAGGGGAAACAGTCACCTTCTGCATCCCGCCGCCCGTTCCGGCCGAAGCCCTCGCGGAGGAGATCCCTCTCGCCGTTCTTTACGAGGATTCGCATCTCATCGTCATCGACAAGCCCGCCGGGCTCGTCGTCCATCCGGCCCCGGGGCATCAGGGGGGAACGCTCGTCAATGCGCTGCTTCATCGCTGCCCTGACCTGGCCGGGGTGGGGGGGGAACTTCGCCCCGGCATCGTTCACAGGCTCGACAAGGACACCTCCGGGGTGATGGTGGCGTCGAAGAACGACGCCGCTCACAACCACCTGGGCCGTCAATTCAAGCGCCATACCATCAACCGGCGCTACGTGGCTTTGGTGCACGGCATCCTGTCCCGGGACAGCGGGACCGTCGAGAACGCCATCGGCCGCCACCCCGTCCACCGCAAGAAAATGAGTGGCTCGTCGCGGGCCGGCCGGCGGGCCGTGACTCACTGGCGTGTCCTGAAGCGCTTCGACGCCGCGCGCCTGACGCTCGTCGAATTGACCCTCGAGACGGGGCGAACTCATCAGATCCGCGTCCATTTCTCCGAGATGAGCCATCCGGTGGCCGGCGACCCGGTCTACGGGACGAAAGGGCTCCTGAAGGCGGTGCCCGATATGGCGCTTCGCGCACGGATCGAGAAGCTGAACCGGCAGGCCCTGCACGCACGTCTTCTCGGATTCATTCACCCTGCGACAGGGGAGTACATGGAGTTCGAAAGTCCGCTCCCTGATGATCTGCGCGGTATAATCGATTATCTTGAAAATAAATGCAGGGACGCGGATTGCGGGACGCGGTAGGCGAAGACGACTTTCGCGTACCGCGTCTCCTTTTGCCTCGTCCCGTCACGGAGTGACCTATGAAACTTGCACGCCAGGGGAAAATCAGCTACCTCCAGCCGCAATGGGCCGCCGCAGAGGGCATCGATGCCGGCTTCACCACGCGCAATGGAGGGGTGAGCCGTCCTCCCTACAACTCGCTCAACCTTGGCTTCAATACCGACGATCCCCGGCACAACGTCGATGGGAACCGCTCCACCCTGGCCCGGGCTTTCGATCTTCCCCCGCACCTCCTTCTGACCGTGCAGCAGGTGCACGGCTCCGACATCCTCGTCATCGACGAGCCCAACCCCGACCTCTCCCATTTCCTTCGGGTCCAGTGCGATGCGGTAACGACCAACCAGGCCGGAATCATGATCGGGGTCCTGACGGCCGACTGCTATCCCGTTCTGCTGCACGACCCTGTGAAGAAGGCGATCGCGGCGGTGCACGTCGGATGGCGGGGGGCGGCCGCGGGGATCATCGGCAAGACGGTCAAGTCCCTCGCCACGACCTTCGGCGCCCGGGCGCAGGACCTCACGGCGGCCATAGGACCGGGGATCGGCGCCCACAAATACGAAGTCGACCGCCCCGTACGCGATGCGTTTCGCAGCGGCGCCGGCAACTGGGAGCGCATCGCCCGGGAGGTCGAACTCGGCAAATGGCGCCTCGATCTGCGTCTGAGCGCACGGCTCCAACTCGAGGAGGCGGGGCTCGACCCCGCCCGCATCGAGGAGGCGCAGGAAGACACCTGCTGCCACCGGGAGCTCTTCTTCTCCTATCGCCGCGATGCGGGAAAGACAGGCCGCCAGATCGGCTTCATTCTGCTGCGCTGAATCCTTCACCTTCCCCGTTGTCGCACGGCGCCTTCCAAACCTGGGCGACAACGGGTATTAATAAAAATAAACGCCGTTTGCTGTGACATCGACGCATTTTTTTCGTACGTTTTCTGCGTTTAAACGCCTGAGGCGTTCAGCTCATTTCTTTTTTAGCCGCCCTTCAATAATCCCCTTCCTGACCCCTTCGATCTTCAGCTTCAGTAAACAGTACATTCCGGATCGAGCGCTTTAGCTTTCAAGATACTGTTTTAACGGGATATGGAAACGTTTTCCTGTTACTAAGGCATCTTGTCTTCAGAATGCATGAGGATATACTTACCGAAACTTGGGGATCGTATTATCCTTTTCTGCAAGGGAGGCGCTTATGATCTGTCCCGTGTGCAACAGTCCGAAACATGACGTCATCGATCTGCAGTCCGAAGGCTTTTTCGAGCGGATCATCGAATGTGGTCACTGTGAGACGAGCTGGTCGATCAATCACGGAGTCATGGAGGTGGTCATCGACACCCAGGCGAATTCATTCCTGGAGGCCATCGCCGAATGTGTCGAAGGGGACGACTACGTCAGGGTGGCATGAGAGGATCTGAACCGCCGTAAACGCAAACAGCCTGCACTCGTGCAGGCTGTTTGTCTGTCCGGCGACGGGGAACCGGCCGCCGCTCAGTGGCGGGTGAACTTCTTGAACTGCTCTTCGGCCTTCTCTTTGGCGACGCCGTACTTCTGCATGATCTTGCCGATCAGCTTGTCTTTCTCGCCGCCGATCTGCTCCACGTCGTCGTCCGTGAATTTCCCCCATTTTTTACGAAGTTCCCCCTTGAGTTGCTTCCATTGGCCTTTGAATTGCTCGGCATTCATAGACGCTCCTCCTTTCTGCTTCCCTTATTAAGACAGGATACACCGTTGCTGAAAAGAGGCAAATCGACCGGAGCGAAAAAAAAGTGCGGCACGGCTGAGTTGTGACTGGTTTTGTCATGGGCATTTCTGCAAGGATGCGATAAGGTCGGGCAACAGTTATCGGCTTCTTCGATTCAGAACGAGAGACAAACGGACAATGAACGACACCCCTTGTGAATCGAATGATTTTCTAAGCGCTCATGCCGCCCTTCTGATCAGAACGTTCCGATCTTTCACGGGGCGCGACCTCGTGAGCCCTGACCTTTCCGAGGTGGAGGCGGCCCGCGCTCTTTATCTGGCGCCGTTCGCCGTCGTTTCCCACGATGCGGGGAGCGATCCCGTCTTCACCTACGGCAATCGCACCGCCCTTGATCTCTTTGAATTCTCCTGGGCGGACTTTACCGCTTTGCCTTCAAGAAAGTCGGCCGAACTCCCGGAGCGGGGTGAGCGGGAGCGCCTGCTTCGGGAGGTCGCCCGTCGGGGTTATATCGACCACTACAGCGGGGTGCGGATCTCCGGCGCGGGGAGACGCTTCCGCATCCGGGGGGCGACCGTCTGGAATCTCATCGACGACCGGGGACGTTATTGCGGCCAGGCGGCAACCTTCGGGAGCTGGGAGGATGTTTAAAGCAGTGGTCAGGAGTCAGGAGCCAGGCCAGAAGTGAGGAGTGAGGAGGCGGACCTGTCCGCCGAAGCCTTGGCGAGGTCGGCTGCTGATTTCGTGCGCAGCGCGTGCCCAAGGAATGATCACGGTCCAGGCTCATCGGGGTGCGCTTTAAGGGATGCTTCCTCTGATTTCAGCCCTTTGCACCTTTTGGCATGCCCCCTGCTTTAGGTGAGGCAACGGCAGGCACGATGACGTGCCTTCTGACTGAAAGGCAATGAAGCCCGCGCGGGAGAGAACTCTTCCGGCGGGCTTTTTTATTCCACGGCAAAAATATTGGAATCTGTTTGCGGCCGCCAAGACGGCGCCGCAGGGGTAAAGACGCCCCATCCGGATGGTCCGGATGGGGCGTCTTTCGTCTCAAGGCAACAACAGGCGGGGCATCGATTCATCCCGGACACATCAACGGGGATGCCGCCTCGGGGAATGAGCGGTAGCCCGCCCGAACCACAAACCGAAAGAGAGGAAAATCATGGCAGAGAAGAAGATTCGTCAGATCGCGATCTACGGAAAAGGCGGCATCGGCAAGTCCACCACCACCCAGAACACCGTGGCCGGCCTGGCCAGCCTCGGCAAGAAGGTGATGATCGTCGGCTGCGACCCAAAGGCCGACTCGACCCGCCTCATCCTGCACGCCAAGGCGCAGGAAACGGTCATGGACAAGGTGCGCGAGCTCGGCACCGTGGAAGATCTGGAACTCGATGATGTGCTCAAGGTTGGATACGGCGAGGTGCGCTGCGTCGAGTCGGGGGGGCCCGAGCCCGGAGTCGGCTGCGCAGGACGCGGCGTCATCACCGCCATCAATTTTCTCGAAGAAGAGGGCGCCTATACCGAGGACCTCGACTTCGTCTTCTACGACGTCCTGGGCGACGTCGTCTGCGGCGGCTTCGCCATGCCGATCCGCGAGAACAAGGCCGAGGAGATCTACATCGTCGTCTCGGGCGAGATGATGGCGATGTATGCCGCCAACAATATCGCCAAGGGGATCCTTAAATATTCCTCCTCGGGCAACGTTCGCCTGGCGGGGCTCATCTGCAACAGCCGAAACACCGACCGGGAGAAGGACCTCATCGAGGCGCTCGCCAAGAAACTCGGCACACAGATGATTCACTTCGTCCCCCGCGACAACCAGGTGCAGCGTGCCGAGTTGAGGCGCATGACGGTCATCGAGTACTCGCCGGAACACAAACAGGCCGAGGAGTACCGCCAGCTCGCCCAGAAGATCGCCGACAACAAGATGCTTGTCGTCCCCACGCCGCTGGAGATGGAGGAACTCGAGGAGCTCCTCATGGAATTCGGCATCATGGAGGCCGAGGACGAGAGCATCGTGGGCAAAGCGGAGAACGTGGCCTGAGCACAACTCCAATACGTCCTATAGGACCCATGGGTCCCCTGGTCGATTCCTGAAGGAGAAAACCATGTACCAAGGTGAAGATAAAAAGCCGATCCCCGGCATTGATAAAGCAGATACGACCAAGCTCATCGAGGAGACCCTCGAGCTCTATCCGGCCAAGGCGAAGAAGAAGCGCGCGCCGCACATGACGGCCAACGACCCGGGGTGCTCGACGTGTGCGGTGAAGTCGAACAAGAAGACGGTCCCCGGGGTGATGAGCGCGCGCGGCTGCGCTTATGCCGGAGCAAAGGGGGTGGTGTGGGGGCCGATCCGCGACATGGTCCACATCTCCCACGGCCCGGTTGGGTGCGGCTGGTACAGTTGGGGGACGCGCCGCAACCTGACGAGCGGGGTTGCCGGGGTGGAGAATTTTTCCGGCATGCAGTTCACCTCCGACTTCCAGGAGAAGGACATCGTCTACGGCGGCGACAAGAAGCTCGAGACGATCTGCCGCGAGGTGCGCGAGCTCTTTCCGCTCGCCAAGGGGGTCTCGGTCCTTTCCGAGTGCCCCGTGGGGCTCATCGGCGACGACATCAACGCCGTCGCGAAGAAAATGACCGAAGAGATCGACATCCCCGTCGTTCCCTGCAACTGCGAGGGGTTTCGCGGCGTCTCCCAGTCCCTGGGGCACCACATCAGCAACGACACGATCCGTGACTTCATCATCGGCACCCGCGAGTTCGCCGAGCCCGAAAGCCCCTACGATATCGCGCTGATCGGCGACTACAACATCGGCGGCGACATCTGGGCGGCCAAGAAGGTGCTCGAGGAGATCGGTCTCAACGTCAAGGCACAGTGGACGGGCGACGGAGAGATCGAGAAGATCGCCGCCACCCACAAGGTCAAGCTCAATCTGATTCACTGCTACCGCTCCATGAACTACATGTGCAAGGTGATGGAGGAGAAGTACGGCATCCCCTGGATGGAGTTCAACTTCTTCGGGCCGACGAAGATCAGGGAGAGCCTGCGCGCCATCGCCGAGCGCTTCGACGACAGAATCAAGGAGAACGTCGAGAAGGTCATCGCCCGCTACGACCCGATCATGCAGGCGGTCATCGACGAGTACCGCCCGCGCCTGGAAGGGAAGAAGGTCATCGTCTTCGTCGGCGGGCTGCGTCCGCGCCACACCATCGGCGCCTACGAGGACCTGGGGATGGAGATCGTCGCCTCCGGCTACGAGTTCGCTCACACCGACGACTACGAGCGAACCTATCCGGAGATGGCCAAAGGAACCCTCATCTTTGACGATGCGAGCGAAATCGAGCTGGAAAAATGGGTCGAGCATCTCAAACCCGACCTCGTCGCCTCGGGAATCAAGGAGAAGTACGTCTTCCAGAAAGCCGGCATCCCCTTCCGCCAGATGCACAGTTGGGACTATTCGGGCCCCTACCACGCCTATGACGGCTTCCCCATATTCGCCCGGGACATCGACATGGCGATCAACAGC
Organism: Desulfuromonadales bacterium; assembly: GCA_029289095.1. Lineage (GTDB taxonomy): Bacteria > Desulfobacterota > Desulfuromonadia > Desulfuromonadales > JACZKF01 > JARFUG01. Next base: position 43,916 of record JARFUG010000001.1, on the reverse strand, counting down.
CCGACGTGGGGATTGGTGAAATCGCCTTTTTAGGCGATTTCACGGGACGCGGGATGCGGATTGCGGAACGCGGAGGTCAACTGAATGCCGATCGGTTCATGGACCGCGGCCACTGAATACGGAGAAAGGACCAGGTCTGAGGTTTTCGCGTCCCGCGTCCCTCGCCCCGTGTCCCGGATCTTCGAAGGAGATCGAACATGAGCGCTGAAACAGCGATAAAAAAAGTCACCGAGATTCCGGCCGGCGAGGTCGCCCGGGTCCGGGAATGGATCGATACCGAGGAGTACCGCGAGAAGAACTTCGCCCGGCAGGGGCTGGTGATCAACCCGGCCCACGGCTGTCAGCCGTTGGGGGCGCAGCTTGCCGCCTACGGTTTTGAGGAGACCCTCCCTTTCGTGCACGGCTCCCAGGGGTGCGCCTCGTATTACCGCTCCACCTTCAACCGGCACTTTCGCGAACCGGCGCCGGCGGTCTCGGACGCCATGACGGAGGACGGCGCCGTCTTCGGCGGACAGAACAACCTGCACGAGGGGCTCGAGAACGCCTTCGCCCTCTACAAGCCGAAGATGATGGCGGTCTTCACCTCGTGCATGCCTGAGGTCATCGGCGACGACCTCACATCCTTCATCAGGAACGCCAAGCTCAAGGAGCTCATCCCCCAGGACTTCCCCGTTCCCTATGCCAACACGCCGAGCTTCAACGGCACCCATATCCACGGCTACGACGCGATGCTCAAGAGCATCCTGGAGTACCTTTCGGAGGGGACGAAGGTCGAAGGCAAGTGCAGCGGGAAGCTGAACCTGATCCCAGGCTTCGACGCCAACACCGGCAACTATCGCGAGTACAAGAGGATGCTGGAGGCCTTCGACGCCCCTTACACCATTCTGGCAGACATCTCCGAGACCTTCGACTCCCCGCTGGACGGCACCTACCGCCCCTACCCGGGGGGGACGCCGCTCGCCGAGGCGGCCGAGGTTCTCAATGCCAAGGCGATCGTCTCGGTACAGAAGTACGCGACGGCAAACACCGTCAAGTGGCTCGGCGAGGCGAGCGACAAGCCGATGGAGGTGATGCCGATGCCGATGGGGATCGCAAAAACCGACGCTTTCCTGCTGAAGGTGAGCGAGCTGACGGGCAAGCCCGTCCCCGAGAGCCTGAAGAAGGAGCGCGGCCGGGCCGTCGACGCCATGACCGACGCTCACCAGTACCTGCACGGCAAGAAATTCGCCGTCTTCGGAGATCCCGACTACCTGCTCGGCATCGTCTCCTTCCTGCTGGAGATGGGGGCGAAGCCCTACCACGTCCTGTGTTCGCGGGCGACCAAGAAATTCGAGAAGGATATGAAGGCGCTCCTCGAAACCTCCCCCTACGGCAAGGGGTGCAACGTCTGGGTGAACAGGGATCTGTGGCACATGCGCTCGCTCTTGGTGACCGACCCCGTCGACGCCATGATCGGCGACACCCACGGCAAGTTCGCAGCCCGCGACGCCAAGATTCCACTGATCCGCATCGGTTTTCCGATCATCGACCGGGTCAACCTGCACCGCATACCGGTTATCGGCTATCTGGGGGCGATCAACATGCTCACCTCCATCGCCAACAAGTTCCTCGATATCGTCGACGAGACGTGTGAGGACCGGTTTTTTGAGATGATGCGTTGATTTTCAGTAAATCGGGATTTTGTAAAGCAGTAGTGGATTGAAAATACGGGTTCGACGTGGTGCAATGAGGAAACTGTCCTCAATACGGAGATCCCATGACCAGCACGCCAAAGAAGCCCTTTGTTCCGGCGCAAAGAGGAGAAACGGTCCGGCAGCAGGTCGTCGATCTGCTGCGCGGCTCTTGCCTGACTCCGCGAGAGATCTCCGCCGGAGTCGGCATCCCCGAGAAGGAGGTCGCCCGGCACCTGGAGCACATCCGCAGGTCCCTGCAGGCGGGCGACGGGCGTCTGGAGATCGAGCCGGCGCTTTGCCGCAAGTGCGGCTTCGCCTTCGCCAAGCGCGAGCGTCTCGATCGCCCTGGACGCTGCCCCGTCTGCAAGGGGGAGTCGATTTCAGAACCGAGGTTCTCCGTCAGGGACGGATAGCGCGGGCAGGCCGATACGCCCCCGCCCGCCTTCGGCGCCCTCTTCTCGAGGCAGGACTGAAGGTCGGACATCACAGCTTGAATAGGAAAAAGGCAAAGGCGCCGACCATTTCGAATGAGGGCGCCTTTTTGCTTTTCGCCATTACCGTTGCAGACGGAGCCACCATGTTCCGCACACGCCGCTTTGAGCTCATCGAGCTCGGAAAAGAGAAAGGACACGCCATGAAAATCGCCTTCGCAAGTGCAGACAGGGTCCACGTCGACGAACACTTCGGACGGGCCGAGCACTTCCTCATCTGGGAGGTCGGTCCCGACACGGCCGAATTCTCGGGAATCGTTCAGGTCAAGGCGGAAGGTGCGGACGAGGCGGACCGCATCGAGGCCCGCTCCGTCGCTCTGGGGGATTGCGCCCTGGTCTACGTTGCCGAGATCGGCGGACCGGCCGCGGCGCGGCTGGTGGCTAAAAAGATCCATCCCGTCAAGAGCAAGGATCGGGAGCCGATCGCAAAGGTGGTGGAGAAGCTGCAGGAAGTGCTGCGCGGATCCCCGCCCCCGTGGATGCGCAAGGCGATGATGAAGGGCGAGCGGCCAGACTGAAAAGCAGAAAAAAGGTACAAGGAGCAAGGTTAAGGCAAGCCTTGCATCTTGGACATTGACCCTTGAGCCTTTGAATCTTGAACCTTTTTACGGAGTGAAAAAATGGCTTTCTACACGGCAAAGAACAAGGGGGGGAAGGACTGGACCCCCACCTTTATCGAATCGATCGATCACGAGAAATGTATCGGCTGCGGGCGGTGCTACAAGGTCTGCTCGCGGGGCGTTCTCGGCCCCGAGGATCTCGAGGACGAGGAATCTGAATCGATCCGCATGGTCATGAGCATCATCGACGACAGCAAATGCATCGGCTGCGTCGCCTGCGGCGTAAGCTGCAGCAAGAAGGCCTTCAGCTTCAGGCCGATGGCTGTTTGAAACCGGGTGAGGAGTGAGGAGTAAGGAGTAAAGCGGAGGTAAAATATGCGTATCGCCGTTGCATCCAAGTCGGGCAGGGACGTCGACCAGCATTTCGGTCATGCCGAGCGATTTCTCATCTTCGAGGTGGAAAAAGGAGGATCTTCCGCCCTAGGGGAGATCGCGGTCGAGAAGTACTGCTCCTTCGATCCCGAGCACCCGACCCGGTACGGCCTTCTGAACAGGACCATTGCATCTCTTGCGGGGTGTCGGGCGGTGGTGAGCGCCATGATCGGCGAGGCGCCCAAGGCCGAGCTGAAAAAGGCGGGAATCGAAACGATCTGCGCCGAGGGACCCATCGACGAGGCGCTGCGGGCGGCGCTCCGGACCCTTTCCGGATGCGGGTGTCAGGAAGGCTGAAATAATTCCGCGAGTTGAGCGGAAGCTGCCATGGCCTTCGGCGTGGGCGGCAGGGTGCGAGGGGCGTCCTGCCGCCCCTTTTTCGTCTGGAGGTGTCAAAGATCGAGTTGCCGATACCGGCATTCTCGATTACTGGCGTGAAGAGGTATCCGAGAATCAACGTGGTCCTGGAAAAACCCCTCTATAATGCCCTGCACGACCTGGCCGAAGACGAAGGCGTCTCCATGTCCATGCTGATGCGGGATCTGGTGAAGGAGGCCCTGGAGCTCCGCGAGGACCGGGCGCTGGGAGTGGGGTGGCGGCAGCTTACTCCCTCACACGTTTGCCCGCCTGCTTGTAAACAGCCAGGCTCTCCCGCCTGCCGACCGCCACCACAACGACCACAACCCGGGTGTCGTCCACCTGGTAAACCAGCCGGTAACCGGCATTCTTCAGCTTGATCTTGTAGCAATCGGTCATGCCTCTAAGCCGGGCAGACTCGACGCGCGGGCGGCCCAGGCGTTCGGCAAGCTTCTTTTTGAACTGCTCGCGGATTCCGCCATCGAGCTTCTTCCACTCCTTCAAAGCGGATTCCTTGAATTCGAGGCTAAAGCTTATCAAGTGAAACCTTGACCGTCGGTTCGTCCTCTCTTTCCCGGACGATGCGGGAGAGCTCATAGTCCTCGAGCTTTTCCATGAGGGCTTCGAATGCCTCGGCCGGAACGAGATAGGCGCTCGGTTTGTTATGATTCAGGATCGCCACGGGAGCGCCTTCCGCCTCATGGATGATCCGGGAGGGGTTCTTTTTCAAATCGCTGATGCTGATCGATGCGCGGGCATAGAGACGTTCCATTTTCAGACCTCTTTTGAGTACCCAATATTATCCTGAATATAGGTCATTTCTAGCGAGGCGGCAAGCGATCAATTTTGCTTTTTGCAAGGGGGGTGCATAAATCGGGGTCGCCTGCGGGAGAGGGCGCCTATTGCGTAGGCAGGCGGTCGAGGGCGGGCCTGGGCATCCGGCCGTTTTTCGGACCTTTGCCGGGTTGGCACGCGGCATGCTAAATCTGTTTGCAACAGGATAACGGACACGATGGCGTGTCCCTGACGATTACGGCAACGAAGCCCCGGCGAGGACGACTCCTCCCGGGGCTTTATTCGTTATTTCAGAAGGCAACGGCGCTTTCCGGATCGATCCGGAGAGCGCCGTTCGCGTTTCAGGAAAGGAGAACGACCATGGCGATGCAGTGCCCCATGATGAAGATGAAGACTCAGACGGAGCACCCCTGTTTCGGCGGCGACCACAGCAAGGCCGGCCGCATCCATCTTCCCGTCGCACCCGGGTGCAACATCAAGTGCGGCTTCTGCGAGCGTCGTTTCGACTGCGCCAACGAGAGCCGCCCCGGGGTGACGAGCCGGGTTCTGACTCCCGAGCAGTCGGTGGAGCGGGTGCGCCTGGTGAAGCGGCACATGGAAAAGCAGGGCGGGGCGCGACTCAAGGTCGTCGGCATCGCCGGCCCGGGCGATCCGCTGGCCAACCCTAAGACCTTCGAGACGTTCCGGCTCATCCGGCAGGCTTTCCCCGAAATGACCCTCTGTCTTTCGACCAACGGTCTCGTCCTGCCGGAGAAGATCGAGACCATTCTCGCCCACGACGTACATAGCCTGACGGTGACAATCAACGCCCTGACCCCTGAGGCCGGCGCAAAGGTTTACGAGTGGATCAAGCTCGACGGCCGGAAGATCGACGGGATCGAGGCGGCCGCACTGCTCCTCGCGCAGCAGTTCAAGGGGGTCGAGGCGGCTGCGGCGGCCGGGATGATGGTCAAGGTCAATCACGTTTACATCCCCGGCGTCAACGATCACGAGACCCTCGATCTGGCCGTCAAGGTGCGAGGACTCGGGGCGGCGATGATGAACATCATGCCGGTGATCCCCGTCGGAAAGTTCAGGCAGATCGAACCGCCGTCCGAGGCGACGATGGAGATCGTGCGCAACCAGGCCGAGCTGATTGTTTCGCAGGCGCGTCACTGCAAGCAGTGCCGCGCCGACGCCGCCGGGGTGGTGGGGCAGGATATCGATCTGGCGGCGCTGAATGCGTGAAAGGGGCAAAGCCTTAAAGGCGTGTTTCACGCGACGACGCAACGACGCGACGAAAGGCGGATCCAAAGCAAAAAAGCAGGTTTTCTTGAACAGCAGCGCGAATGCAGGTTTTGATTCGAATGGTTTTTACGTCGCATCGTCGCGTGAGACACTTGCCTTCAAAACGCTTGAAAAGCGTGGAAAAGACAGAGCATCCTCGAGACGGTCGTATTTTTTTCTGGAAAGCGAACCGACCGGGGTATTAATGTAGGGAAGATTCACTGGGAATACGAATGGGTGCGAATCATGTGGAAACGAACCGTCCTGACGCTTTTCGCCTGTCTCATCGCCTTTCCGGCTTATGCCGGTGAAGTTCGCGTCTCGGCCGCCGTCAGCCTGACCGATGTCCTCAAGGTCCTGCAGGAGAGCTATTCCAGCAACCGTCCCGGTGTGCGTTTCGTTCTGAATACGGGGGCTTCGGGCGCTTTGGCCAAGCAGATCCTTCAGGGGGCTCCGGCCGACATCTTCATCTCGGCCCATCCCCAGTGGATGGACTTTCTGGTGGAGCAAAGGCGTGTTTCTTCCGAGAGCGTGGAGGTCTTCGCCGCCAACCGCCTCGTCTTCGTCGGGCGGCCGGAACATGAGGTTTCGTCCCTGCGCGATCTGCTCGAGATGAGGCGGATCTCCATGGGGAGCCCCAGGAGCGTCCCCGCTGGTCAGTACGCCCAGGAGGCGCTGACAAGGGCCGGTCTTTACGAGAAGCTCCTTGCAGACGGGAAGCTCGTGATGACCCAGGACGTGCGCCAGGCTCTCGTTCATGCCGACCGAGGGGAGGTCGACGGCGCCTTCGTTTATCGCACCGACGCCGCACTGGCGAGAAATGCCGTCGTTCTCTTCGAGGTCCCCGGTGATCTTCACTCCCCGGCGATCTACCCCATGGCCATGACGGAGCGCGGGGCGCAGAATCCCGAGGCACGCGACTTCTTTGACTTTCTGCAAGGGGCGGAGGCGAGGGGAATCCTGCAGGAACATGGCTTCATCGTGAAATAGCCAGTCGGGACGCGGCTTGCGGGACGCGGGACGCGGAAATCGTCTTTACGTTGTTTTTCGTGTCCCGCGCACCTCGTCCCCGTCACGTCATGTCAGGAATTTCCATGCTCGATCTCATCTCCTCCGACTACCAGGCCATCTGGCTCTCGGCCAAAGTGGCGACCACGGCCACGGTGGTGTCGCTTCCTTTCGGATTTGCAGCGGCCTATCTCATCGTATTCACCCGGATGCGGGGCAAATCGGTCTTCGACGCTCTCGTCAACCTCCCGCTCGTCCTTCCGCCGGTGGTGGTCGGATATCTCCTGCTCCTCGCCCTGGGGGAGCGGGGGTGGATCGGCTCTCTCCTTGCCGAGTTCGACATCCGCATCGTCTTTACCTGGATGGCGGCGGTGGTCGCCTCGGCGGTGGTCGGCTTCCCCCTGCTGGTGCGCTCCATCCGCATCGGGCTCGAGGCGATCGACGATCGTCTCATCCAGGCCTCGCGCACTCTCGGCGCGCCCTGGTACGACACGCTCTTCACCATCATTCTCCCCCTGTCGATCCGTTCGATCTTCGCAGGGGCGTCCCTGATGTTCGCCCGAAGCCTCGGGGAATTCGGGGCGACCATTATCGTGGCGGGGAACATCCCCGGGGTGACCCAGACGATCCCTCTGGCCATTTACGACTACACCAACATGCCCGGCGGCGAAGCGATGGCCCTCGCCCTTTGCCTCGTCTCCATCGTCCTTTCTTATACCGTGCTTCTGATCAACGAGGGACTGGCCCACCGTTTTCACCGCGAGAGGCGCCGATGAGGCTCGATGTATCCCTGAGAAAAAGTTTCGAGGGCTTCGCCTTCCAGAGCGAATTCCGTGTCGAAGGGGAGCGGATCGGGATCTTCGGCAGGTCGGGGAGCGGCAAATCGACTCTGGTCCACATGCTTGCCGGGCTGCTTCGGCCCGATTCCGGAGAGATCCGCCTGGACGGGCGCATCCTCTACAGCTCGGCAGAGGGAATAGACGTGCCGCCTGAGCGCCGCCGCATCGCCGTTGTTTTCCAGCATGCCCATCTTTTCCCTCACATGAGCGTGCTGCGAAACCTCCTCTACGGCTACAAGAGGATTCCGAAAGCCGAACGCAAGATCGATCCCGACGCCCTGTGCCGCGTCCTTGATCTCGATCGCCTTCTCTCCCGGGGGGTCAACACCCTCTCCGGAGGGGAGCGGCAGCGGGTCGCGCTGGGGCGTGCGGTGCTGGCAGCCCCCAGCCTCATCCTCATGGACGAGCCTCTCACCGGTCTTGACGAGGGGCTCAAGTACCAGATCATCCCCTATCTGAAGAGCACGTTTGCCGAATTCGGCATTCCCCTCCTCTTCATCAGTCACTCGCTCAACGAGATGCGGCTGATGACCGACAGGATCCTGGAGTTCGAATCGGGGCGGCTTATGGGAGAGACTTCCGGCGAAGAGCTGGCCCGCCGTCGCATGGGGACGAGCCAGGTCGGGTATATCAATCTGCTGCGTCTGGTGAGGATCGGGGAGCGCGACGGCCTGTGCACTTTTCGATGGGGAGAGCGCGAACTCTATCTCACCTCCGACGCTTGCGAGACAGGAGAGGTCTTCGAGCTCTCCTCCAAGGACATCATGCTCTTCAAGCGCCATCCCGAGGCGATCAGCGCCCGAAACCTCCTCCCCTGCCGGGTGACGGACGTCTTCGAGATGGACGGCAGGGTGGGGGTGGAACTCGACTGCGGGGGGGAGAAGCTCGTCTCAGAGGTCGTACATCCGGCCGTCGATGAACTGGGGATCGCTTCCGGCGCAGAGGTCTTCGCCGCGTTCAAAGCCTCGGCCTTCCGGGTGCTGTATTGAACCAGGGAGACAGGTAGAGCGTAGGTAACTATTCAGGTTGCAGCAAATCATCCTGACCTTCATAACCCCTCTCAACCGCCCCTTCATCATAAGGGGAGGGGAAAAGCCTTCCCCCTTCTGAGTTAGGAGGGGGTTAGGGGGAGTTATGACGTGCGCATCTGAATAGTTACGAGCGTAGAGAGAAACCTGTCGGTATCTGCAAAAAGTCCTTGAATATTGATAAATCATTCTCACGGATTCAGGAGAAAGAGAAGAGCGGCTTTCTCGGGAGAATCGCATGATCCACATCCTACAGAACGACCCGATCGTCCCGCCCGGCGTCTGCATCGCGCACCTCGAACGGGCCGGGGTCCGCCACCAGATCGTGCGGCTCTTTGCGGGAGATCCCCTGCCCCCCGTCGGCGAGGCGCTCATCGTCCTCGGAGGGACGATGGGGGTGGGCGATACCGACCGTTTCCCTTTTCTGGCGCCCCTCATGGCCTACTTGGCCGCAGCCGCGAAAAGGGACGTTCCCCTGCTCGGCATCTGCCTCGGAGGGCAGCTACTGTCCGCGGCCCTCGGAGGGCGGGTCCATTCGCAGTCACGGAGTGAAAAGGGGGTCCGCATGGTGAAGACGACGTCGGCCGGCGCTTCCGACCCCCTTCTTGCCGGACTCTTTCCCGCCTTTGCCGTCTTCGAATGGCACAACGACAGTTTCGACCTCCCTCCGGGAGGCGTGCACCTTGCGTCCACCCCCGAGTGCCCGGGGCAGGTCTTCCGCTTCCGGCGCGCCTATGGCCTACAGTTCCACCCCGAAGTCGATGAGGAGATCGTCACCGCCTGGGTCGAGCGTTGCGGCGACGATCCCGGGCATATCGAGCGCTTCCGCGACGCGCGAGACCGGCTTGAGCGCACGGCAGGCGCCCTCTTCGGCAATTTTCTGTCCCTGGCGAGCACGCCGCAAGAGAGTCCTCTCGGCTGCCCGCGGCCGCAACGCTGCGGGTGCGGAAAGGGTTCCGTGCGCTGATCGCCTGTGGCTCCCGCAGGGAGGGGGGCGGGCGGAAAAAGATCATCCCTGATGAATTCTTCAGCACCGCAGAGGGGATTTCGCCACCCGTGAGCGGGTTTTCCCCTTGTTTCAACGGGCACGGTTCCTGCTAGAGAATGCTTACAGACAGACGCTCCGGCACTGCCGCCGGACCCAGGGCAGCGCTGCCCCGAGACCGAAAGGTCCCGGGGTTTTTTCGTTTCGGAGGTTCATAATGAAAGGCGAAGAGACGATCGTTATCGACGACACCACCTTGCGTGACGGAGAACAGACCGCCGGAGTCGTATTCACCCTGGAGGAGAAGAAGCGCATCGCGATCATGCTCGACGAGATGGGGGTCGGCGAGATCGAGTGCGGCATCCCGGCGATGGGGGCGCAGGAGATCGAAAGCGTTCGGGCTCTCATGGCTCTCGATCTGAAGGCGCGGCTCATCACCTGGAACCGGGCCCTTGTCCAGGATATCCAGGCCTCCCTCGATGCCGGCGTAAGGGCGGTCGACATCTCCCTGTCGGTTTCCGACATCCATATCGAACACAAGCTTCGCAAGAGCCGCGATTGGGTGAAGGAGCAGCTCAAGCGCGCCCTCGGGTTCGCCAAGTCGCATGATCTCTACGTCTGTGTCGGGGGGGAGGACAGCAGCCGGGCCGATCTCGATTTTCTCGTCGAGTTGATGACGATCGCCCGGCAGATGGGAGCCGATCGCTTCCGTTTCTGCGACACCCTCGGCGTCCTCGACCCCTTCACCACCTACGCCAAGGTCGCCTACCTGCGCGAGCGAACCCCCCTCGACCTGGAGGTGCACACCCACAACGATCTGGGGATGGCCACCGCCAACGCCGTCGCCGGGGTGCGCGCCGGGGCGCGCTTCGTCAACACCACCGTCAACGGCCTCGGTGAGAGGGCAGGCAATGCGGCCCTGGAGGAGGTCGTCATGGCGCTGAAGCATGCCTGCGGTCGCGACCCCGGCATCGACACCCGCCGGTTCGTCGAACTCTCCCGCTTCGTCGCAGGAGCGAGCTGCCGTCCGGTCCCCGAGTGGAAGGCCATCGTCGGGGAGAGCGTCTTTTCGCACGAGTCGGGTCTGCACGCCGACGGAGTTTTGAAGAACCCGACCAACTACGAGGGATTCGATCCGGCCGAGGTCGGTTTGAGCCGTCGCCTGGTGCTGGGCAAACATTCCGGAAGCCACGGCCTCAGCCATCGACTGCGCCAGATCGGAGTCGAGCTCGGACGTCTCGAGGCGCTCGATCTCCTCGAGCGGGTGCGCAGCTTCTCCCAGCGCAACAAGCGCCCCCTGACCGACCACGAACTTCTGGTGATGTGCCGGGGGTACCTGGCTCAGGGGCAATTTTGAATTTTGAATTGGAAAAATTATGGAAATCTGCACTCCTACAGAAGCCGACTGGGAGCTGTTCCTTTGTCTGGCGCGCCTTGAAGGGTGGGGGGTTCCCGGTCGCGAGATCGAGCTCTTTCGGGGCGTGCTGTCGCAATGCGCCTTTGTGCTGCGTGAAGAGGGGATCCCCCTGGGGTTCGTCACCGCAATTCATCACCAAAAGAGCGCTTGGATCGGGAATCTGATCGTCGACCCGCAGCGCCGGGGGCGGGGATTGGGGGTGCTCCTCTTCGAGCATGCGTTCGAGGTGCTGCGTCTGCGGGGGGCTCGCTCCATCTGGCTTACCGCCTCGGCGCAGGGGCGCCCCATCTATGAGAAACGCGGATTCCGCCGGGTGGATGGAATTGAACGATGGAGTCTGCTGGCGGGGGGGATAGGGGACGGAGAAGGGAAGGGGGCATGCGCCGAATCGGAACTTCTCGATGCGGATTTTCTGGTGTGGGGGGAGTCGCGATCGACCCTGCTGAGCCCCCTCTCCACGGGGGGGAGGGTCTTTACAGTCGGCGGAACCGCCGCCCTGCTGCAGTCCCCGGCTCCGATGCAGATTCTCGGTCCATGGATCTCGCGCGATCTCTGCCCGAGGGAGAACCGCCTTCTTCTCGCCGATGTCCTGAGCGCCGCCGTTCCGGGCCGGGAGATCGTTGCCGACGTGGCGGCATCCTCTCCCCTACGTCCCCTTCTGGTCGCGGCGGCATTCGAACGTGTCCAACGGTGCGACCTCATGGTGTGCGGCAACGTCCAGGGGGTCGATCTTTGCCCCCTCGTTTCCCTGGCCTCTCTGGGGAGCATGGGGTAGGGGCAAGGATGAAGGATAAAGCGGCGCTTCGCTTCCGTTTCAGTCCTGACGTCTTTCCCTGAAAGCCAGTCCAGTCAGCGCCTGGTCGGCTTCAACCAGGACTCGCCAGAGATTTTCGCTGTCCCCCAATCCGACCTTAATCAGGTAATAGGCGATGCTCATGTTGGTACGGGCTTTGTAGAGGTCGACCTGGGAGAGGAAATCGACCGGTCGATCTTCGGCGGCTTCGAGGTAGCTTTGCAGAAAAAGGTCCTCGGAGACCTTTCGAGACACCTCCGCATGATGGAAGAACTGGTTGCGAAACTGCGCCATGAACGTTCCGACGTCAAAGGAGGGGAGCATGACATGGGAGCCGTCGAAATCGATAGCCGCAACGAAGACCGTCTGCGGGTCGTCGGGATTGTCCTGGCCGATGAAGACGTTCTTGGGGTTGAAGTCGCCGTGGCCCTGTGTCAGGGCGCGGGGGTTGCGCTCGATGATCTCGGTTTCGGCCCGAAGGATCGTCTCGGCGATTTCCCGGGCGCGCCGAGTGAACCTGTGATCGATGTCGGAGAAGGCGCCGACGTATTTCTGCAGCCGGTTGGGTTCACGCTCCATGTACTCATCGGCTCCGGTGATGCGCAACCGGCAGTTATGGAGACGGGCGAGCCACTGGGCCGTCAATTTCACGCTGCGTCGGGCGCTTTCCGTGTCGGCATGAATGAGTTTCTCGAAAAGGGTGCGCCCCCGGATTCCCTCTTCGATAACGATCCTGCATGCGCTGTCGCGGCTCAGCGGTTTCGGCGTCCGGAAACGACCTGTCGCGAAGCCGTGAGTGCCGAGAGCCTGAAGGATGCGAAAAGACCGGTCCGCCGCTTCCCACTTCTGCTCCTCCAGTTCTTTGACGATGATTTTCTCCTCGCAGCGCTCCGCCGCTCCCAGGTTCAATTCTGTAATCAGCAGATTGCTCCCCTCGCGGGGGAGTTCCCGGAAGAACGGACGACAGCGCCCCAGGCGCACTTCCGCGGCGAGTTCCCTCACCGTATGAACCGGGTGATCGAACTGGGTCGGGAAAGTTCCTGTATAACTCAGGGCATGGGTGTCGGTTCCGGCGACGGCGGTGAATCGGTAGCGGTGCCAGTCCTGCAGTCCTCTGTAGTTCTCGAAATAGGTGTGGTTGGCATTGAAGATCTCGATCGCATCGAGGCGTTCATCGAGAAGGCGTTCGCGCTCGGGAAGCTTCTCGAAACGGTAGGGGTGGGCCCAGACAAGGGCTGCTTCCGGAAAAATCCGGCGGATCTTCCCGAGGGAGGTTCCCTTCGCGATGGTGCGGTCGGCGCCGTACACGAGGACGTCGCCGAAATCACCGGTTGTGACCTCCTGACCGGAGAAGAGGACGAAGTGCTTCGGAACCCGCGAACGGCGACGAAGATCCTCGAGTTCTTCCTGACCCCAGAAGTAGTGATGGTCGGTCAGAACGATCCCCTGTAGACCCCGTTCGAAGGCGCTGCGCACCAAATCCGCCGCCGAGACGTGGCTGCAGGCCGAATGCTCGGAGGTATGGCTGTGCATCTCGATGATCATCGCCGCCCCGCAGAATGGTAACTAATTTTATCATCTTTTAAGGTGCGACGGAAGAACGAGAATGGTCCAATCTCCTGGCTCCTGATGTTTAAAAAGAGATCTGCAGGCCGAGGGTGATGTGGTGGGCGTCGTCCAGGTGCGGGTTTGTATCGAGGGAAGAGTCGGGAAGGAACTGGAAGCTGTAATTGAAAAAGAGGCGGGTCAGGGAGTCGAGATTGCACCCGAATCCCGCTCCGAGGCGCAGGGTGAGAATCTGGGGCTGGGCCGGATCGTGAATTGGCGGCTCTTCCTGACCAATACCGGCACCAATGTAGGGAGAGAAAAAGCTGCTCTTGGTAAAGTTGAGAGCGGTCAGAGAATCATCGGCCTCAATGATCCGGACACGCTGGGTCGGCGGCTCGGGACGCGAAACCACTTCTTCGACAATCGCTATCGGGGGGGCGCTGTGAAGCATTTCCGAAAATCGATCCGCAATGTGCGGAGCGTCGATTCGGGCCAGCAGAACTCCGAGATCGGCTGCCTTCAGCGGGAGGACCGGAAGGAACAGAAGGAGAAAAATGAGTCCGATTGTGGCAGTCGGTCTTCTCATGTCGATCTCGATGGGGGCTTTGAAGAACAGGAGACTTGCTATTCTGCAAACCCTATACCAAAGTTGTGGGCTGAAATGATCCAAGACCCGATGCTCTGCTGCCCGATCATTGTGCCGCCTTAGAGATTAAAGGGATTTGCCTAATCGTTAAAGGCGGAAAGTGTTGGTGTTTTTAAGGGCGCTATGCCGAACACGTGGAAATCGATAGCATTTTCCAGCGCAGGTGTGTTGCGAAAATGCTGCACAAAGCTGCACTAAAAAATCACACGGGAGATCTTCCGGGTTGCGGCCCGATAGAGGAAGCGCTGGAGACGGGGAGAAACTCCGTGATTCCCTGAAGTGCAGCCAGGGAAAGCACACCCTCTTCCCCGGCGCCTCCCACTCCGGCATCACCATCACCGCCGCGCTCCTGCTCGGCCTCTCCCGCGAGGGGGCCTCGCGCTTCTCCTTTCTCCTTTTCATCCCCGTCATCCTGCTCGCAGGAGGGCATCCGCCGCATCGGCATGCAGCCCTTGTCGGCTACCGACTCGTGCTGGGGATCGTGCTGATCTTCGTCTTCGGAGGGTTCGGGGGAGGGGCGTAGTGTGTTCGGGCGCCTCTGAGGGGTGTCAGCACACCTGCCAAATCCAATGGCGAAGGGAAGGCAAAAGAAAAGGGACCGGCATTTCTGCGGGTCCCTTGATTCTTTTTGGTTGCGGGGGCAGGATTTGAACCTGCGACCTTCGGGTTATGAGCCCGACGAGCTACCGGACTGCTCCACCCCGCGTCAGAGTTCCCAAAGATAGACGATCGGCCCTGTCTTGTCAACAGCTTATTGCCCGCTTCCGAAAAAAAAGCAAGAGCCCTATTCCTGAGGCGGCAGTTCCCGCATCACCGCATCCTGCTCTCCGGGGGAGAGTCCGCTACGGCCGAGCTGCTCGATGAAGGTGTTGATGCGCGCCTCGATCTGCTGCAGACGCTCCAGGGTCAGAGGGTCTTCATCAGGTTGCCCCTCAGGGGCCTGCCTGGCTTCGCTGAATTCACGCGAGAGCGCCTGCGCTTCCTCCATCCACGGGTCGAGGCGGGGAGCGCCGGGATCCGGGGGCGCCTCCAGAGGAAATTCCTCGGTCTCCTCGACCGCTTGCTGCTGCGGCTGCAGCCCTGGGGGGAAACCGGCGCTGCCGGGGGGGACGGGCTCCGTCGGCTCTTCCTCCACAGGCTCCTCTGGCATCGGCGACGTTTCTTCCTCCATGGGCTCCTCTGGCATCGGCCACGGCTGGACCGCAGGAGGCGCATCGGGGGGAGGCTCGTCCGGGGGGATATGCGGCGGGAGCGCCGTGGGGTCCGGGGCAGGGGGGGCGGGGAGTTCGAGAACCCCCACCGGTTCGCAGTCGGGAGGAAATCTTTCGGGGTCGTCGGTCAGATGGATCGTTCCGTCAGGCATGCGGCAACTGTGGATGGCGGCCCAGGCCGAAGGCGCCCATAGCGTGATCAGAAGAAGGAGAATCGCGAAGCGGATCATGTCGTCCCCCTGCGTCGAAACTTTCAAAAATCGTAACAGGGGGGAGAGGATGTGCAAGAAACGCCTCGGGATCAGGTCCGTGCTTCGTTCGCGGCGCGCAGAAGACGAAAGATCTCCCGGAAGGCCTTCTTGTCGCCGCCGGAGTGGACCGACCGGGCAAGACGCGCCAGCGCCTGAGCATCGAGGTCCGGCCAGCGCTCCCCGGCTTCGGCGAGGGCGGCTGGGAAGAGGTGCGGATCGCAGAGACGTTCGCGCAGCTCTTCGAGCTGATGAAACGCTTCGGCCTCGCTGCGCCTTCCTCCTTCGAGGTCGGCGATGAAGGCCTGCAGCGCTTCCACATCGTCTTCGCGGCGGCGAAGGACAGCGGCCAGATGCCGGATCTGACGGTCGCGGGAGCTGTGGCCTTTCGTGGCGCGGGCCTGGGCGATCTCGTGACGCAGGTCGTCATCGCCGACACCGATGCGGCTCAGGTCGGACGCGGGGAGTTCGGTCAGCTTGCGGGCCAGCGTCTCGATCTCCTTTGCGGCGCGTTTCAGGGCGGAGCGGCTCGGAGGAGTTTCGGCTGCGTTTTCGTCTTTGCGGCGTGCCATCAGAAGACCTTTCGGCTGTCGAGAAGGAGGGTGACAGGCCCCTGATTGACGAGACTCACCTCCATCTCGGCCTGGAAGACCCCGGTCTCCACCTTCAGACCGAGAGAGCGAAGACGGCCAACGAAGTTTTCGTACAGGGCGTTGGCGAGTTCGGGAGGGGCGGCGTTGGAGAACCCAGGGCGACGCCCCTGGCGGCAGTCGGCCAGCAGGGTGAACTGGGAGACGATGAGAAGGGCGCCCCCGGTATCTCGAACCGAGAGGTTCATCTTCCCGGCGTCATCTTCAAAAATGCGCAGACCCGCCGTTTTGTCGGCCAGGGCGGCGGCGTCCCCTTCGGCATCACCGGCCTCGACGCCGAGAAGCACCAGAAGCCCGGGGCCGATTTCGCCGACGGTCCGCCCTTCGACGCGAACCGACGCCTGCGAGACCCGCTGCAGAACGGCCCGCATCGTCAGGCCTGCGATGCGGCCGGTTCACCGGCAAGTTCGCGCAGGGTGGCGAGGTTCATCAGGTCGAAGGCGTCGCTGTCCCCCTTGGGCGTCTCGAGGATCTTGGGGACGTTGCGCAAACGCGCATCGCGCATCAGGGCGGCGAAACCCTCACGGCCGATCGTCCCCTGACCGATATGCTCGTGCCGGTCGACGGCGGCGCCGAGCCCCTTTTTGCTGTCGTTGACGTGAAAGGCGCGGATGTGTTCGACGCCGACGATGCGGTCGAATTCGTCCATGACAGAGGCGTATCCCTCTTCACTGGAGATGTCGTACCCGGCGGCGAAGAGATGGCAGGTGTCGAGGCAGATGCCGAAGCGTCCCTGGGGGACCATCTCCATGAGGCGCACCAGATGCTCGAAACGCCCACCGAGGTAGCTTCCCTGGCCGGCGGTGTTCTCCAGCAGCACTGTGACCCCCGCAGGCCCCTCGGCGAAGAGCCGCCGGAACGCTTCGGCGACGCGGGCCAGCCCGGCCTCTTCTCCGCTCTTGAGGTGAGCGCCGGGATGCATCACCAGGTGTCGGATGCCGAGCAGGGCGCAGCGCTCCATCTCGTCGCGAAAGGCGTCGATTGACTTGAGCCAGATCTCGTCGGCAGGAGCGGCCAGGTTGATGAGATAACTGTCGTGGACGACGACAGGGCCGACGGGGCTCTTCGCCCAGGCGCTGCGGAAGGCCTCGGCCTGTTCGGCGTCGATCGGCCTGGCGCGCCACTGGTTGGCATTCTTGGAAAAGATCTGCATGGCGGTGCAGCCGAGGCCCTCGGCGCGCTCGAAGGCTTTCTCAAGTCCTCCTGCGACGGAGACGTGGGCCCCGATCAGAAGGGGGGAAGCGTCAAACGACATGAAAAACTCCGGTAGAAAACAAGGATGAAGGATGAGCGATGAAAAAATGCCTGAGGCGTCAACCGAGCCAGTGCGAGAGGGCCTGGGGGACTTCGGCGGCGGTTGCGACCTGGACGTCGACGAAAGGCGGGGGATCCCCGGGGCCGACGAGGACTGTCCCCATCCCGAGTTCCTTAGCGGTGCGCAAATTCTCCACTGAGTCTTCGACCATGATGCAGTGGGCGCCTTCGAGCCCCAGTCGCTCGAGGACCTTGCGATAAGGCGCCGCTTGCGGCTTGGGGAGATAGGACGCCACGCGGATGTCGAAGATCTGCTCGAAGAGGCCGCTGAGTCCGAGGATCTCCAGAACGCGCCGGGCGTGTCCGTCCGAGCCGTTGGTGAAGACGGCTTTGCGCAGGGTCACCCCTTCGAGGGCGGTGCGAAGGAGGGGATCGCGGCACAGGCGGGAATGAACGTCGATGTCGTGCACAAACTCGAGATAGTCCTCGGGATCGACGCCGTAATGGCGGATCAGTCCCTGCAGCGTCGCTCCGTACTGAAGCCAGTAGCGCCGCCTCATCTCGTCCACCTCGGCCACAGGGATCGCCACCACGTCGGTCATGTACCGATTGATGCGAACGTCGATGAGGGAGAAGAGCTCCCGATCGGGGGAGTAGAGAGTGTTGTCGAGATCGAACAGAACTGCTTTCATAGAAAACCAAATTTTGATGGCGTCGCAAAAACTCACCAACTGCTGCGTTGCTGCAATTGCTCTCGCTGCTTCGACGTACCTAAGTACGCCTCATTGCTCGACAATTTCGCGCCTTGCATTTGGCGCTTTTTGCTTAGCCATCTGCTGTTTATTCAAAATTCAAAATTTCCGCAGGTTCACCGCGGCCCATATTCTCCTTCGAAAACCTGAACCGCCGGGCCCGTCATGAAGACTGGACCCTCTTCGGACCATTCCATCTCTAAAGCGCCTCCGCGAAGTTCGTTGCGCACGATGCGTTCGGTGCGGCCGTTGAGAACCCCTGCCACCGTCACCGCCGAGGCGCCGGTGCCGCAGGCGAGGGTCTCCCCGGCGCCGCGCTCCCAGGTGCGCTGGCGCACGTGGTCGGGGGAGACGACCTCCACGAATTCCACGTTGACCCGGTTGGGAAAGAGGGGGTGGCGTTCGATAACCGGACCGTACTTTTCGATGGGAAACTCATCGACGTTGTCGACGAAAATGACGCAATGCGGGTTTCCCATGGAGACGCAGGTGATGTGAAATGTTCGATCGAGGATCTTGAGCTCGGCCCCGATGACCTGCTCGTCGGGCGCCCCCGCCACCGGGATTTCTCCCCGGGTCAGCCTCGGGCGCCCCATATCGACCTTCACCCGGCCGACGCGCCCCGCGCGATCGAGGAAGGTCTCGAGGCGCAGGATTCCGGCGCCGGTCTCCACTGCGATCTCGCGCTCACGCACGAGGCCATGGTCGTAGGCGTACTTGGCGACGCAGCGGATGCCGTTTCCGCACATCTCGGCTTCGCTGCCGTCGGGATTGAAGATGCGCATGCGCACATCAGCGACCTTGGAGGGGAGGATGAGGATCAGCCCGTCTCCACCGATGCCGAAATTGCGGTTGCTCACCTCCACCGCAAGCCGGGCCGGATTGTCGACCGTCTCCTCGAAGCCGTTCACGTAAATGTAATCGTTTCCCGCTCCGTGCATTTTGGCGAATTTCATCTGCGCATCCTTTATTGCATGAATGAGTCATCAGTATAGTGATAATATCGCATTCCCACAAGATTTGCCGCAGGCCCTTCGGTTCGGAATCGGGCATTGAGTTCTGGGATGGGTCGCACATCGGAAACCAAGGTCATCACTGCACACGTCCTCGGCCCCTCGCTGGGAAAATCGGGGCTTCTCTAAACCGCCTGTGCGGCGGTGAACAATCGATTGTTGCCATCAGGGCATGGTTGACCCCCGGCCCGCGGCTCTGTAGTATAAAACCATCATCATGTGAGAGACGAAAAGCCCGAAGGAGACTGAAGACGCTATGGCGTTCAACCTGAAAACAAAGCTTTGGCAGACAGGCGCCCTGGAGTGGTGGGGATTCATCGATAACGAGGATGTCTATCTCGGCGCCCGCGAGTTCCCCATGCCCCCGGCCGAGGGGGATGAGTGGACCGTCAAGAAGACGCGCGAGCGCTTCAAGATCGTCGACGGCGAGGTGAGGCGCAACGGCGTCGACGATTCCCCTGTCAAAGAGTGGGAAAGCTGGTGAGTTCCCTCGAAATCGTTCAGATCCGCTCCGGCCAGATGGAGAACTTCTCGTATCTCGTCTTCTGCCCGGTCACGTTGCGGGGAATCGGCGTCGATCCGTCCCTCGCGCCGGAGAATCTCCTCGCCGAGGCGGAAAAACGTGGGGTGAGGCTCGAGCTCGTGGTCAACACCCATGGGCATCGCGACCACACCGGCGGCAACGGGAAGGTGATCGAAGCGACCGGCGCCCGTCTCGCCGCACACCCTGCCGACGTGCCGGAAGCCGATGTGGAGCTCGAGGAGGGAAGCGATATCATCATCGGAGAGGGGAAGGTCGCCGTACTGCACACCCCCGGGCACAGCCCCGGCTCCATCGTGCTGAATGCGCCTGGGGCGCTGATCACCGGAGACACGCTCTTCATCACCCGCGTCGGAAGGGCCGATCTGGCCGGGAGCGACCCCGAGGCGCTCTACCGCAGCCTGCAGCGCCTGGCCGCCTTCGCGCCCGAGACGAAGATCTATCCGGGGCACGACTACGGCCCGCGCCCGGTTTCGACCGTCGCCTTCGAGAAGGCGAACAATCCTTTTCTCCAATGCCCGGATCTGGAGAGCTTCATCCGGCTGCGAATGGGGTGAACACCGTTGCAGGGGCGAACCTCGTGTTCGCCCTTTGTCGCTCAGGCTTGAGCCGGCTGCTCGTCTCCCGTTTCCTCCTTTTCCGCCTCCTCCTCTTGCCCCTCCTGCAGCAAAACCACCCGCGTCCCCGCCAGTCGGTCGTTCAGCCCCCTGCCCTCTGAGGCGCTCAGGATATGCAGGAATCCGAGCCCCAGGGGGATCAGGCAGAGCACGCCTCCCACGGCGCGCAGGAAGGCCTGGGAGAAGAGGATGGGATTTCCTTCGAGGGTCTCGACCCGCAGGCCGAGGAGCATCTTGCCGACCGTCTGGCCGGTCAGGGCGTGAAAGAGGGTGAAGTAGCCGAAGCACAGCAGAAAGAAGATGAGCGAATAGGGGACGATCAATGCGAGGATCGTTTCGGCAGAGGGGAAGAATCCTCCCTGTACGATCATCTCTGCGGCCGACAGAAAAAGAGCGAAAGCGATGCCGAGGACCGCCGCATCGACGACG
Source organism: Desulfuromonadales bacterium (assembly GCA_029289095.1). Lineage (GTDB taxonomy): Bacteria > Desulfobacterota > Desulfuromonadia > Desulfuromonadales > JACZKF01 > JARFUG01. The sequence goes on along the minus strand of JARFUG010000001.1, from coordinate 23,363 downwards.
CTTGCGCGAAAACGCAGGGCAAGGGGGGCGGAGGCGGGGGGGCGACGCTCGTCGGCGTCGCCCCCTGCCTCAAAAGGGTCGCGGGGTTCCGTTTTCGACCGGGGGTTGAGAGACGCCGCTTCGATTTCGTCGAACTCGGGGAGGTCGATGAAGTCATCGGCGTCCGAGCCGGATTGGTCAAGGTCGTCCAGGGGGGGAAGGTCGTTCATGGAAGGGAGTTCGAAGTCTTCTTCGATCTCTTTGCGGCCAAGGGACTGCTCTGCCGGGTCCGAAGCGACTTCGTCCCAGGTGAAGTTGGTATCCATGTCGAAGGACGTATCATCGGTTCCGGACAGATCGAGGGCGTCTCCTGGGGTGTCCTTGTTCTGCAGAGACGGGGAATCGAGATCGAATCCGCTTGTCGACGCCTGCTGCACGGAGGTGTCGGCGAGCAGGTCATCGATGGCCTGAGCGGGTTCCGTGCGGCTCTCTTCCTCCATAAAGTCGTAGCCGAAGTCGACGGCGTCGGTCGCCGTCGCGGCAGGTTCATCGACTTCGGGGAAAGTCTCTTCCAGCGCAGGGGAAGAAGCGACCGGAGCGGGAGCGCGTAGAAGGCTGAGCAGGCTGAACTTCGATTTATGGGCGCTCAGGTCGATGCCACACTTCTTGCACTCCTGCAGCGTGTCGAAACTGGTGAATCCGCATTTCGGGCATTTCATGACGTCTCCTTCCGGGGTGCGGGCGCATCATGCTTTTTCTTTACGGCGAGCGCACCCAGATCGCCGTAAAGATATTGCAATATGCTTGCTACAGACAGCCCCGCCGTTTCGCTGCGAAGAATCCGGGGGCCGAAGCGCACGGGAACAAACCCTGCGCTGCGGGCCTGCTCGGCCTCCTGTGGCGTGATCCCCCCTTCGGGGCCGATCAGCACGACGGCATCGCTAGGCGCCTTGTTCGGCAGAACCTCGGCCAGCGGGCGGGCCTCCTCTTCCCAGAGCAGAAGACGCAACTCTTCGGAGCGTCCGGCGAGGGCCGTTTCGAGAGATGCCGGAGGGGTCAGGCTCGGCAAGTTGGACCTGCGGCACTGGCGCGCGGCTTCGCGCACGATCTTCTTCCATCGCAGCATCCTCTGGGTTTCGCGCCCCGCGCTCAGCGCAGGGATGCTGCGGCTGCAAAGAACCGGGATGAAAGAGGTCACGCCGAGTTCGGTCCCTTTCTGCAGCACGAGATCGAACTTGTCCGCCTTGGGAAGGCCCTGCAGCAGGGTCACGGGAAAGGCGCTCTCCTGTTCGCTCCATCGTGCTGTGACGATGGCTTGCCCACCCTTGCGCCCCAGCGAGACGATGCGGCAGCGGCAAACGAGCCCGGCGCCGTCGAGAAGAAGAATCTCTTCTCCCTCCCCCCTGCGCAGGACGGTCCCCAGGTGATGCACGACCTCCGCGGGCAAGGCGACCCGGTCATCGCGCAGCTCTTCGGCGGAAACAAAGAAGCGCTGCATCTAATTCTCCCGGCGATAGACCATGCACGACCACTCCTGGAGATGCGCGATCTGCGGACCCCGCAGTCCAAGGGGTTCGAAAGCCGCCTCGACCAGAGACTCCTTCTCCTGCAGGATCCCCGAGAGGATCAGGACTCCGCCAGGGGCGAGGCGCTCGGCCAGTTCAGAGGCGAGTCGGGCGTTCTCCTCGGCCAGAATGTTGGCGAGGACGATGTCGAACCCTCCCTCCAGTTCGCCCAGGTCGCGGGAGGTCACCTCCACCGAGGCGCCGACGCCGTTGCGCTCGGCGTTCTCCCGGGCGATGCGGCAGGCCTCCTCCTCGATCTCGCAGGCCAGGACCCGGCGGGACCCGAGTGCGGCGGCGGCGATGGCCAGAATGCCGGAGCCTGTCCCGACGTCCAGCACCCGCAGGGGGGTCTCACCGGCGTCGAAGACGCTGCAGAGCGCCTCCAGACAGAGGCGGGTCGTGGGGTGGGTTCCCGTCCCGAAGGCCATCCCGGGATCGAGATCGACGACGGCGTCGCCGGGCGAAAGTGAAACGTCCTCCCAGCTCGGCTTCACGACCAGGCGGCGGCCGATGCGCACCGCTCCGAAGTGCTGCTTCCATCCTTCGGCCCAATCCTCGCCCTTGAGACTGTGCAATGTCGTGACGCGAGCTCCCGGGGGGGAGAGATGGTCATTGAGTCTCTCAAGAACGGCTTCGACCTTGCGGAGAAGGGCGTCGGGGTCCTCCTCGGGAAAATAGGCCTTGAGAAGGTATTCCCCGGGGGCATCATCGGGGTCGGGAGGGACAAAGGTGTCGAGCTGACGCTCCTCCACGGTGATCCCCTCGCATCCCGCTTCCGCCAGTGCCGCCCCCACGATTTCGGCGGCTTCCGAAGGGATATGAATGTGAATTTCCAACCATTTTTCGTCCATTTGCGGTGTTTATCAGAGAAAGTGATTAAAAGCAATAAAAACCTTGACAAGGTCCCGTGAATCTAGTCTAATTTGAAAGTTCGTTTAATGAGCTTCATCCCCTCTCATCCGATGACGCTCTCCATCAGGTTGGCGAGCAGTTTCCTTCATGTCATTCCAGACGTTTGGGGACGTGTTGCGGATGAATTTAAACCTGATACACTCCTCACAGTATTCTCATTAGGGATGGCGCCGCCTGGCCGTCTTCGAAGTTTTCGTGAAAGCATCGATCGCGTGGACAGCACCGCTCCGCAACTGGTTTACCTCCTCTCCGACGCCACCGGCGAGACAGTGGAGAAGATCGTCACCGCCGCTCTGACGCAGTTCCGGGGAAAGGCGGTGCGAATGAAGCGGATCAGCAACGTGCGCAATAAGAACCAGGTCTATGAGGCGCTCGACGATGCTCTGGAGCAGGGCGCCCTGGTCGTCTACACCATCGTCAACCGGGAGCTCGCCCAACTCGTGCACGATGAGTGCGATTCTCTGGGCCTGCTTCACATCGATCTTTTCACTCCGCTTCTGATGAGGTTCTCGGAGTTTTTCGGCCACTCCCCGGGCGAAACGCCGGGGCTTCTCCACGGTGTCGACGAGGCGTATTTCCGACGGGTGGAGGCGATCGAGTTCACCGTCAAGCACGACGACGGGCAGGAGGTCCGCAACCTGCACAAGGCCGACATCGTTCTGGTGGGGGTTTCGCGAACGAGCAAGACGCCGCTGTCGATCTATCTGGCTCATCGCGGGTGGCGGGTCGCCAACGTCCCCCTCGTCGGAGGGATCGAACCCCCGGCTGAACTTTTTCAGATCGATCCCTCCCGTGTGGTCGGCCTGATGATTGACCCCCAGCGCCTGATGGAGTTGAGGGCGAGTCGGCTGCGCAACCTCGGTCAGGACCCCCGCACCGCGTATGCCGCCTATGAGGAGATCGAGAACGAGCTTCAGATCGCCCGCAAGCTCTTCCGGCGCAATCCCTGGGTGGTCATCGACGTGACGGGCAAGGCGGTGGAGGAGACGGCCAACGAGGTCCTGGTCAAGCTTCACCTCAAGTAGGCTGAGCATTCAAGTCGCCGGTTTTAGCGATGCGCAGCATCGAGAGCCGCAAATCATGAATATGAATCACACACATGGATAATGGAGGTACGCATGGGTAACCGCATCCTGGTTGTCGAAGACGAGAAGAAAGTCGCCAGCTTCATCAAAAGGGGTCTGGAAGAGGAAGAGTTCCAGGTAGACGTGGCGTATGACGGCGAGGAAGGGCTCCACCTGGCCGAAACCAACCCGTACGACCTGGTCCTGATGGACGTCATGCTCCCCAAGATGGACGGTCTTTCGGTGATCCGGGAGATGCGCAAGAAAGAGATCATCACCCCGGTTCTGTGCCTGACCGCCAAGGATGCGGTGGAGGACATCGTTTCGGGTCTCGATTCCGGCAGTGACGATTACCTGACCAAGCCCTTCGCCTTTGCCGAACTTCTCGCCCGGGTGCGTTCCCTGCTGCGGCGCGGGCAGAAGGACCGCGGGGCCGACATCCACTTCGCAGATCTGCGGCTCGATCCGGTGGCCCACAAGGTCTGGCGCGGCGACAAGGAGATCGAGCTGACCGCCAAGGAGTATGCGCTGATGGAATACTTCATGCGCAATCCCAACCAGATATTGACCCGGACGATGATCGCCGAGCACGTCTGGGATTACACCTTCGACAGCTTTACCAATATCATCGACGTTTACGTCAACTACCTTCGCAAGAAGGTCGACCGCGATTACGACAAGAAGCTCATTCATACGGTTCGGGGCGTCGGATACGTACTCAAGGAGGAATGATTGTTCTTCCGTACCGTACGCTGGCGCCTCACTTTCTGGGCCGCCTTTACACTGGCCGCCATCATGGCGGCCAGTGCGTTCTACTGGCATCTCAACTTCTCCCGCAATCTGCTCGCGCAGATCGACGAAAACCTTCTCTTCATCGTGCGCGAGGCGGCTGCCGAGGTGGCCGACGGCATCGTCGACGAGCGCGACTGCGCCGCGCTCGAAGCGCTGGTGGTGCGTCACCGGTGGCAAGTCGCCGTTCGGATATTCGAGCAGTCTCAGGAACTCGTTTGCGTCGTCGCTCCCGAAGAGGGGAGATGGCTCCTCCTGGACCTGACATTTCTCCCCCCGCTATTTCCGCCCGGTCCCGAATTCGATACGATCTCCTTGCGGGAGGAGGCTCCTCGGCGTCTCCTCAGCGCCCCTCTTCCCGTCGGTTTCATTCAGGTCGAAGGGAATCTGCAGTCCTTGCACGATTCCCTGCGGGATCTGCGCCGGAGATTTTTCCTCTTCAGCCCTCTCGTCCTGGCGGCCCTGTGCTTCGGCGGATGGCTTCTTGCCGGCCGCGCTCTGGCGCCCCTGTCGCGCATGGCCCGCGCGGCGCGGGCCATCGACGCGGACAACCTCTCTGTGCGTCTGCCGGTGGGGCACCCCGGAGACGAGATCGCTCGGCTGGTCGAGAGCGTCAACGCAATGCTTGCGCGACTGGAGCAATCGTTCCGTCGGGTCAAGCAGTTCGCCGGGGACGCCTCCCATGAACTGCGCACCCCTCTGGCCATCCTCAGGGGGGAGACGGAGGTGACCCTGCGCTGGGCCCGGGACGCTGAAGAGTATCGTCGCACCCTGGAATCGAACCTCGAAGAGATCGATCGCATGGGACGCATCATCGACGATCTTCTGGCGCTGGCGCGCAGCGATGCCGGCGAACTTCCCCTCGAGGTGAAGGAGATCAGCCTCAGCGATCTGCTCCAGGAACTCTACCTCGACGGAAACACGCTCGGCGAGGCCAAGGGGATCCGCGTCTTTCTGCACCTGGATGTCGGCGGAGAGATCCGCATCCGCGGAGATGAGCTGCGGCTGCGTCAGATGCTCCTCAATCTTATCTCCAACGCCATCAAGTACACTCTTCCGAAGGGGAGGGTCGACATCTCCCTGACTGTGGTGGGTGGCGAGGCGGTCGTGAGCGTCTCCGACACGGGCATCGGAATCCCCGCCAAGCACCTTCCGCACATATTCGACCGTTTCTATCGCATTGACAAGGCTCGAAACCGGGCAGACGGCGGCACCGGCCTGGGTCTGGCCATCACCAAGAGCATCGTCGAGGCGCATGCGGGGCGCATCACGGTCGAGTCGGTCCCGGACAGGGGGAGCACCTTCACCGTCTTTCTCCCCTTGCACGGACCGCAGCCTCCCGGCTGATCACGCGCTGTTGCGGAGGGTTCATTCCGCTGCTCCTCACCTCTTGTCCCCGGAGGAATAGCGCCGATGCGCTCGGTTTTTTTTCCCCGCCTCGTCAACGACCCCTTCGGGGACCCGGCTCTTTACGTCAGGGTGGCCCATCGCGGCGAGGCGCTCCTTTTCGACTGCGGCGATCTGCACTCGCTGACCCCGAGGGAGCTCCTGAAAATCCGGGCCGTCTTCATCTCCCATGCTCACATCGATCACCTCGTTGGCTTCGATACGCTGCTGCGCCTTTTTCTTTACCGGCAGAATCCCCTGACCCTCTGCGGACCGCCAGGGATCATCGAACGCATCGCCCACCGGTTGGCCGGATACACCTGGAACCTGGTCGAGGGGTATCCTCTGGCGCTGATCGTCAGGGAGTGGGGTGTGCCACACGGGCGCCAGGCGCTTTTCCGGGCCACCGACGCTTTCGAGCAATCGGCCGGAGCGGATTTCGACTGCGGAGAGGGAGTGCTCTTCGAAACGCCCGACTATCGGGTGCGGGCCGTTCCCCTCGACCACGGTGGGATCGTATCGCTCGCCTTCGGTCTCGAGGAGACGCTCCACATTGCCATACATCGCGATGCCCTGGAAGCCCGAGGATACCTTCCAGGTCCCTGGCTGACCAGCTTCAAGGCTCTGGTGAGGAGGGGGGCTTCGGCGCACACACCCATCGCCGTCCCTGCGGTGGGTGGTGAGGAGGCGCACCCTCTGGGGGAGTTGCTCGAATCAATCGCCCATACGGAACGGGGGATGAAGGTTGCCTATGTCACCGACGCGTCGCCAAGTCTGGCGAACGGACGGAAGATCGTCGAGCTCGCCCGCGACGCCCACCTTCTCGTCATTGAAGCAACCTTCGCCCACGCCGACCTGGACAGGGCGCGCATCCGCAACCACCTCACGGCCCGGCTCGCCGGATTTTTTGGGCGGCGGGCGCGCGCCGCCCGGATCCTCGTCTTTCACCACAGTCCGCGTTACCAGCATGAGCCGCTGCGACTCGTCCGGGAAGCGCTCGATTCCTTCACTGAAGGGCAGGAGCCAACTGAATAAATGCACAGTGAAATTCCTTAGCTCCTGTGGTATGTTACGCAAATGCGCCTAGCCCTCAAGTACCAGATCATCCTCGCTCCAGCGACCGTACTCCTGTTGATGACCTTTTTGCTGATCTTTCTCCAGTACACGTACTGGGATCTGTCGGTCAAAAGGCAGGAGGCCAAGCGCCTCGGAACGGTCTTCATCGCATTGGCCGAAGCCGACCTCGCGACCCAGCGCATGTACGGGCTGTCTCTGCGTCTGGCTGACGAGCGTCTTGTCGACGTCGCCCGTTTCCAGGAGATGGCCGAACTCTATTACCACCTCGAAGGGGCCACCGAGCGGATTCTGACCCGCATGTCCCTGGCAGAGAGCACCCGCGCCCTGGTGCGCCAGGCTGTCCGGGACCTCGATCCCGAATTCGGTTTCGACCCCCAACGCTTCCTCTCGGCGATCTCACTGCTTCGCCCCCAGTTGGCTGCCATTTCGGGGACCGTCCAGAAACAGCGCGAGAACCTGCGCGACGTGCACAAGGACGACATCGATGCCCTGGTGGCGCGCACAGCTTCGGTCTCCATCGTCGTTCTCGGCGCCGCCATCGCGCTGGGGGTCGTCCTGGCGCTCGCCTTTGCCCGGCACATCCTGCGACGCATCCAGGTTCTTTCCGATGCCGCGGGGCGCATCGCCCGAGGCGAACTGACCCCCCCCGCAGCGCCGGAAAGGGTGCGGGACGAACTCGACGATCTGGCCCTCTCCATCAACGGCATGACCGATCGCCTCATCCGGGTCGTCAGCACCGAGAAGCTTCTGGAAGGGGCCGAGGAGGAGCGGCGGCGCATCGCCATGGACATCCACGACCAGACCCTCTCGGATCTCTCTTCGGTCCTTCGCGGAATCCAGGATCTGAAAGGGGGAGCGTGCAGCGCCCCCGCAGCACGGCTGGAGGCTGATCTTCAAAAGGCGATCGCCAACCTGCGCGAAGTTATGGACAACCTGCACCCCCCGACCCTCGATATCCTCGGTCTGGGCGCGGCGCTCGAATCGCATCTTGAGCAGCATATGAACATGGGTGGTCTCCCCGAGTACCACTTCTATGCGTCTCCCAGCGCTGAAAGCGCTCTGGGATCCCGTGTTGCCCGGCTCACGCTGTACCGTATCGCTGTGGAGGCCATTCACAACGTGATCAAGCATTCCGGTGCGAGCCGCTATGAAGTGAACCTCGACAAGCGCGGCGCAGCGGTCGTCCTGTCGGTCGAGGACAACGGATCGGGTTTCAAGCCGGAAGATGTGATCAAAGGAGGAGGGCGCGGCCTGAACAACATCCGCGAGCGCGCCCGGGCCATCGGAGCCACCGTCCAGTGGGGAATGTCGCGCTTCAGCAGCGGGACGCGATTTGAACTTTCGCTGCCGGTCACGGACCGGCCCGAGGAGGGATGACCGCTTATGAACGAAGAACTCAGCATTCTGATCGCCGAAGACAATCCTAAAGATTACGAGTTTCTCGAGCGCCTCTTCAAGGAGTGGGAGCACCCCTGCAGGGTGGAGCGCGCCCACAGCGGTCAGTTGGCGCTCGACCTGGCGCTCAGGCATTCGCGCCCCCTGGTGGTCAGCGACATCCAGATGCCTGAACTTAACGGCATCGATTTTGCCAAGGCCCTCTGGGAGAAGCGCCCCGAGGCGCGCATCGTTTTCTGGAGCCAGTACAAGGATGAAATGTACGTGCGCGCGCTCGCCCGCATCGTCCCTCCGGAGACGGTCTACGGCTACGTTCTGAAATCGAACTCCCGCGACCGCATTGCGTCGGCTCTTTCCACCGTTCTGGTCGATGAGCAGTGCTGGATCGATCCCGAGGTGAGAAAGGTCCAGGGGCGTGCCGGCCACAGCCAGACCGCCCTTTCCGACATCGAGTTCGAGGCGCTCCTCGATATCTCCCTCGGCCTCACCGACAACCTCATCGCCCAGCGCCGCTATCTTTCACGCCGGGGAGTGCAGAGTCGCCTCAACTCCCTTTACACCAAGCTCGGCCTCGACCAGGAGCAGTTTCACAGCGACAAGGTGGGAGACGCCTTCAACCTGCGCAACCGCGCCGTCGCCGTTGCACTGAGACGCGGCCTGATCAACGCCTTCGAAATGGAGCAGGAGGAAGAGGAGTTCCAGAACTGGTTAAGCCGTTTCAGGGGGGGGAGGCGCTGAAATCCCGGATGCAGTCGCTTTGATTCGGGTTATAATGGGAGCTTCGGGCGCCCTTCAGAAGGAGGCTGATGATGAAGCTTCGCAAAAAGATCCTCGATTTCGAGTACGAGGAAGTCCTTGACGTCAAGACCCGTGAACTGATCCGGGTCGGTTGCGCCGTCGCCGTTGGGTGTCCCGACTGACTGACCAAGCACTTCGCGGTCGCGAAGGAGGCAGGCGCAACGGATGAAGAGCTCAAGGAGGCGATGGCTTACGGGATCATCGCTCCGTCCGGCCGGGCCAAGAACTTCGTTTTGCGGGTGAGGGATGAGCTGGAGAAATGAAAAAGGCTCCGCAGCTTGGCTGCAGAGCCTTTTTTGCATCGTGTCGAGCTGGTATCTTAGATACGACGCACGTTGGTCGACTGAGGACCTTTCTGGCCCTGAGTCACTTCGAACTCGACCCGGTCACCTTCGGCGAGGGACTTGAAGCCGGACCCTTCGATGGCCGAGAAGTGAACGAAAACGTCGGGGCCGTCGTCCTGCTGGATGAAGCCGAAACCTTTGGCGTCGTTGAACCATTTGACAGTGCCTTGTGCCATGAATCTTCTCCTTGGATCCCCTCCGGGGATCTTTTCTTCCGTGTGCAGGTCCAACAGACACCAACGAAAAAGCGCACAACCTTGATGTCGTGCGCTTCGCCTTTACCGATTGACCACCAATCTACCTGGTAACCTGTGCTGCACAAACGAACAATTGAGAGTTCTTATACCACAAAGGAAAACCTTGTGCAAGGGTTCCTCCCGGAATTTTTCTCCTGTATCCGTGAGGAGTTGACTCCTCTGCACTCCTTGCCGATTGAGGGTGAGCTGTCCATCGAAACAGGAGGTCAGTCCGGAATCGCCCGACCGAGAAGTTCCATCAAATGCAGAACCTCCTGCTTCTGCCCCGTTTCACGCACCCCCCAGGCGAGTTGAAGCTGGCAGCCGGGATTGGCGGTGACAAGGATTTCGGCTCCGGTCTGCCGTGCGTTGCCGAGTTTGCGCTCCAGCACCTGACGGCTCTCCTCGGAGTATTTGAGCCCCCAGGTTGCGGCGCTGCCGCAGCACCAGGATGACTCACTCATTTCGCGCAGTTCCACCCCGGGGATGCGCCGCAGGATCTCCCGCGGCTGGGACGATATCCCCTGAGCATGGCAGAGATGGCACGGCTCATGGTAGGTCACCGTGGTCTTGACTTGACGCATTCCCTCGGTGCGAAGTCCCTTTTCGGCCAGGAACTCGGAAATGTCCCGGATTTTGGATCGGAACAGGGCGAGCCGGTCATGATCTTCGATCTCTTCAAGGATCTCCTCGTATTCCTTGAGGGCGGCGCCGCAACCGGCGCAGTCCGTCACGATGGCATCGACATCATGAGACAGGAAAAGATCGATGTTGAAGCGCGCCAGGGATCGAGCCGTCTCACGGTCCCCCTCGGAGAGGTGGGGGGCGCCGCAGCACTTGGCCTGGGCTGGGGTGACGACGTCGAATCCCTGATGGGCCAGGACCCGCACCGTCTGGCGCGAAACCCCGGGATACATGAGCGTCATCACGCAGCCGAGAAAAAAGGCGACTCTTCCGCGCTTTTCACCCCGGGCGGGAACGACCTCGGGGAGTTGGGTGCGCAAAGGCTTCTCGAGGTCCGGCAGCATCCCCTCGGCTTTGGCCATCCACTCCGGAGCGAGCTTGAGAACCTTGGAGTGCCGCACGAGCCACTGAATCCCAAGACGCTGGTAGAGACGCGTCGGGAGCATGGAGGTTTCCATGAGCTCGGGGGAGGGGAGCATCTTGCGCAGGATGAACTCGCGAAACGCCTTCCCGGCCTTCCCCAAGGGATAGAAGGCGTGGGCCTGGCTGCGGCAGATCTCCATCACCTCGCCGGCGCGCACCCCCGAAGGGCAGGCGGTGGTGCACGCCCGGCAGTCGAGGCAGAAGAAAGCCTCTTCCTTCACCGCCTCGGTAAATTCGAGCTTCTCCTCGGCCACGGCGCGGGCCAGGGCGACGCGCCCCCGGGGGCTGGAGCGCTCGCGCCCTGTCAGGGCGTAAGTCGGACAGGTCGGAAGGCAGAAGCCGCAGCGCATGCACTGCAGGACGTCGTCGTAGCGCGGCGCGTCCTGCGGTTTAAAGTTCCCCTTCGGATCACTCGCTGACACGGAATCCCTCCTCCACATGGGGACGCGTCGACGAATCCCCCTCGTCGAAGATCTTGCCGGGATTGAAGATCCCGTCGGGATCGAAGGATCTCTTGATCCTTTTCATGACCCGCACCCCCCCTTCGCCGATCTGCCGGGCGAGGTACTCTTTTTTGGCCATGCCTATGCCGTGTTCCCCGGAGACGGTCCCCCCCCAGGCGAGGACCTGATCGTAGAGCTCGAAGTAGAAGTCGTGAGCGCGCTTCATCTCGTCTTCGTTGCGCTCATCGCACAAAACGGTGGGGTGCAGGTTTCCGTCCCCGGCATGACCGAAGGTGCCGACCTTGAGACGGTATTTGTCCGCGAGACGTTCGATTTCGGCGAAGGTCTCGGCCAGGCGCGAACGCGGCACCGTCGCATCTTCGAGAAGGGTCGTCGGGGAGACGCGGGCAAGAGCCGACAGGGCGGTCCGGCGCGCCGCCGCCAGAGAGGCGGCTTCGCCGGCGTTCTCGGCAACATGGATCTCGGCGGCCCCGACCTGCTCCAGGACCCGACGCACCGCCTCGGCCTCTTCGGCCACCGGGGCGGGATGCCCGTCGACCTCGATGAGGAGCAGCGCCGCCATGTGGCGCGGCAGGCCGATCTTGACGTAGTCCTCGACGCAGTTGATCGTTGCGCGGTCCATGATCTCCATCGTCGAGGGGATGATCTTGGCGGCGATGATGCGAGAGACCGCTTCTCCGGCCGTGCGCACGTCTCCGAAGTAGGCGAGGATGGTGCGCTTGGCCTGAGGCGGCGGGATGAGCTTGACGGTGATTTCGGTGACGATTCCCAGCGTCCCTTCGCTTCCGACGAGGAGATCCTTAAAACCGTAGCCTGCGACGTCCTTGACGCTCTTGCCTCCGGTGGAGACGACGGAGAGATCGGCCAGCACCCCCTTGAGCGCCATGACGTAGTCGCGCGTCACGCCGTACTTGAGTCCGCGCAGTCCGCCGGCATTCTCCGCCACGTTCCCCCCAAGGGTCGAGATCTTCTGTGAGCCGGGATCGGGAGGGTAGAAGAGCCCCTTGGCCGCCACGGCGTTGAAAAGGTCGAGAGTGACGACCCCCGCCTCGGCGGTGGCGGTGAGATTTTCCTCGTCGACTTCGACGATGCGGTTCATCCGGGTCAGGCACAACACCATCCCCCCCTTGACGGGGACGCTCCCCCCGGAAAGTCCGGTCCCCGAGCCCCGCGGCGTTACAGCGAGTCCCTCGCGCCGGGCGATCTCCATGGCCGCGATCACCTCATCGGTCGAGGTCGGGTAGACGACGACCTCGGGAAGGTGATGCACCCCTGGAGTCGAATCGTAGCCGAGGACGAGCAGATCCTCCTTCTCGTGGTAGACGTTTTTCTCTCCGAGCTTTTCCTGAAGGTGGGCAATGGCTGCTTTGGAGATCATAGAAATATTCCGTTTCAGGGGTGGATGTTGTGCATTCTAGTCCGTGCACGTCTGAGTCAGTCCGTGTTCGGTACCCGCCGCTGCGGCGGAATGCTAAAACCCTTCTTCGCGATACCCTTCCGGGATGCGCACCAGCAAAACGGGGATATCCGAGCGGTTAACCACCTTGTTGGCCGTATTGCCCAGGACCGCATCGCCGAGAACGGTATGACGATGGGTCCCCATGACGATGAGGTCGGCCTTGAGTGTCCTTGCCTGCTGGACGATCTCGACGGCCGGGTTTCCTTCGACGACGCGGATCTCGGCGATGAGTTCGCCGCCGTTAGGCGCATGGCAGACTTCCTTGTCGCAGAACCGCTGCAGGCGTTCCTCGATCTTCCTGACGGCGTGTTCGCGCGCTTCCTTGTGGATCTGTTCGGATCTCTCGTGGCTGATGTGAAGCTCGACGAGTTGCTGTCCGAAGGGAGACAGCGGCTCCATCGCGTGCAGCACCACGATGCGCGCTCCGTGTTTCTCGGCCTCGGCCAAGGCGTAGCGAAAGACGTAGGGCGCGCCGGCGCCGAGACCGGTGGCGTAGAGTATCGTTTTTATGTTCGGCAGCATCCTCGATCTCCGTGTTGGAAAAGGTGTTGACGTGTCAGCCGAAGAAGACCGACGGCAACCACGTGATGATATCGGGGAAGAGAATCATCAGCATCAGACCGAAGATCTGGATGGCGACGAAGGGAAGTATACCCCGATAAATATCCCCCATGGTGTACTCGGGAGGCGCGACCCCTTTGAAGTAGAAGAGGGCGTAGCCGAAGGGGGGGGTGAGAAAGGAGGTCTGCAGATTGATGCAGATCAGCATGGCGAACCACAGCGGATCGAAATCGAGCCCCATGGCGATGGGGGTGAAGATCGGTACGACCACCAGGAGAATCGCCGCCCAGTCGATGAACATGCCGAGGAAAAAGACGACGGCCATCATGATCGCCAGAACGACGAAGCGATCGACATCCATCCCCAGCAGGAGATCGGCGACGACGTCGCCTCCGCCGAAACCGAGGAAGACGACGCTGAAGACCTTGCCGCCGACGAACAGGGCCAGGATCATCGCCGTGGTGCGCGCCGTCGAAAGGGACGCCTGGGTGATCACCTCCAGGTTGAGCTTGCGGTTGAACAGGGCGAGGATCAGCGCCCCGATGCACCCCAGCGCGGCGGCCTCGGTCGGCGTCGCGACGCCCCCCATGATCGTCCCCATGACGATGAGGATGAGGGCGAAGGGCGGGACGAAACTCTTCAAGGTCATCAGAACCTTCTGCCCGGTGGAGTAGGTCCGGTCGGCCATGGGGATGGGGGGGCCGAGCTTGGGGTTGACGCCGCAGCGGACGGCGACGTAGACGAGATAGAGACCGGAGAGGAGAAGGCCGGGGAGGATCGCTGCCGCAAAAAGATTGCCGACGGAGGTCTCCCTCATGCCCGTCAGTCCGCCGTAGACGACAAGCATGATGCTCGGCGGAATGAGGATGCCGAGAGTTCCGGAGGAGCAGATGATCCCTGCCGCCATCCCCTTTTCATATCCGCGCCGCAGCAGGGCAGGGCCTGCCATGAGCCCCATCGCCACGACGGACGCGCCGATGATGCCGGTGGTGGCGGCAAAGACCGTCGAGACGACGATGACCGCCATCCCGAGTCCCCCGCGCAGACCCCCCATGACGATATAGAGCGCGTCGAAGAGACCCTCGGAGACTTTCGAGCGGTCCAGAACCTGGGCCATGAAAATGAACAGGGGAACGGCCACGAGGGTGTAGTTCAGGAAAATCCCCCAGACGTTGTTGGCGAAGAGATTGAAGACGATGTGATAATTGAAACCATAATCGATGAGGCCGAAAAGCGCCGCCACGGCGGCCAGGGTGACGGCCAGGGGGTACCCCATGGCGATGGCGGCCACGAGCGTGGCGAACATCAATACGGTGAGGATTTCAGGGCTCATGAAAAATCTCCGGGGACAGCGGTCTTACGAGGAACGTCGCAGGGAACGGATGTCGTGCAGCAGCTTCGATACGCCCTGCAGGAAGAAAAGAACCAGTCCGATGGCCATGATCGTCTTGTACGGATAGATGGCCGGAGCCCAGGAAGACCACGAAAGCTCATTGATCCTCCAGGAGGTCTGGGCATAGAAGATCGACCAGAGGGCAAGCATCCCCATGGTCGGAAGAAAGATCACCAGATTGGCGATGATGCGCAGGATCGTGCGAGGCCGCTCGGGAAGCCGGGACTCGAAGATATCGATGGCAACGTGGCTGTTGTGCTTGTGGGCATAGCCGAAAGCAAGGATGAAGTGAACGCCGTAGATATACGTCGTCAGTTCGAAGGCCCAGACGGTCGGTTTGTTGAAGAAATAGCGCATCACCACCTCGAAACCGACGACCGCGATCAGGGGCAGGATGAGAAAAGAGGAATAGTGACCGGTCTTCTCGTTGAGAAAATCGATGGGCCGGGTGATGAAGTTCATGGAAAACCTCACAATCTAGTTCAAGGAGGTGCTCAGAAGTAAGGCGGAGGCCGAAGCCCCCGCCTTTTGTCTGTTCGGCTTACTGGAAGCGTCTGCCGTTGATGTAATCGTCAAGAGGCCAGGGGGCCAGACCGCCGCGGATTTCGCGCCAGGCGGCGAAGTCCTTCTTGAACTGCTCCTGGGAGTCGAGGGTCTTCTTCACGTCGGGGTGCTTGGACTTGAGGTCCTCGAGGTAGGCCTTGGTCTGTCTGGCGAAGGCGGTGATGGCGTCGTCGTCCATCCGGACGAACTCGACATTCTTCTGGTGCATGGCGATCGCCTGGATGTTGAGGTTCTCCTGCCAGTGGTTGGACCAGAGCTGGGTCTGCTGGGCGGCGATCTTCACGATCCACTGCAGGTCGCGGGGGAGCTTTTCCCAGGCCTGCTTGTTGATGAAGATGGCGCACTGGACCGAGGGCTGGTGGACGCCGGGGGAGAGAACGTACTTGGTGATCTGGTCGAAGCCCATGGCGACGTTCATGGCCGGGGTGCTGAACTCGGCGCCGTCGATGACGCCGCGCTCCAGCGCCAGGTAGATCTCGCCGCCGGGCAGGGGGGTGACAGACGCGCCGAGCTGATTCATGATGTCCATGTACCAGCCGACGGTGCGCAGGCGCATTCCCCTGAAGTCTTCCATCTTGGTGGCGCGCTTGTTGGAGTAGAAGCCCATTTCCTGCCCGCCGTTGCCCACGGGGAAGGCCACGAGGTTGTAGCGACCGTAGAGTTCCTGCATCTGCTCAAGTCCGCCGCGCTGATAGAGCCAGATGTTGTACCCCTCGTTGTCGAGGCCGAAGGGGACGGAACCGAAGGAGACGAAGTTCTCGTTCTTCCCTTTCCAGTAGCCGGGCCAGTCGTGTCCGATTTCCGCCGCGCCGCTGCTCACCGCATCGAAGGATTCCATGGCGCCCACGAGTTCGCCAGCGGAGAAAACCCTGATCTGCAGGCGGTTGCCCGAAGCGAGGGCGACGCTGTCGGCGAAATGCTGGGCCATGTCGTAGAAGTGGATTCCCCGGCTCCAGGGCATGACCATTCTCCAGCGGATGGTCTGCGTGCTGTGCTTGAGGGTGCGCAGTTCCTCTTGAGCCTGGGCGCGGCGTTCATCGACGCCGAATCTTTGCTGCTGCTGCCCGCGCTGCTGGGCAAAGGCGGGGGTGG
This sequence comes from Desulfuromonadales bacterium, assembly GCA_029289095.1. Lineage (GTDB taxonomy): Bacteria > Desulfobacterota > Desulfuromonadia > Desulfuromonadales > JACZKF01 > JARFUG01. Next base: position 7,178 of record JARFUG010000001.1, on the reverse strand, counting down.
CCATCAGCAAGATCAGGATCACGCCGATGAGCATTTTGACTCTCTTCATGGGTTCCTCCGTGCTTGGGGGGGTAAAGATCAGCCACATGGCTGCTCGGGAATGCAGTCCACTTATTGGTCATACCACTTCGTCATGAAACTCTACCGAGATCCAGAAGCGGCGTCAACAAAAAAACAAACAATTTTTTACGATCGCGTATTTCTGCAGGTTTAATCATTTCTATACAGGAACCGAGTGAGAGGCGATCGCGACAGGGGGTGGGTGACGAGAAGGGATTGAAGGGTACGTATACGTGGGGTTTGGCCCTGCCGGTCATTCGGCCGGCAGGGTGATCGGCATCTGCTGCCGTCGCGGAGACGGCGTTAATATGGATGATGTATTTGGGCCGGGCGACAGATTCTGCTCAGGTGGCCGTCCAGCCGCAGTCCATCGTCAGGGTGGAACCGGTGATGCAGGAAGCCGCGTCGGAACAGAGAAAGAGGACGAACTTTCCGATCTCCTCCGGTTCGATCAAGCGTTTGACGGCTGCGTTCTTGAGCATGATCGTCTCGACGACCTCCTGGGGGCTGAGGTTGTGGACTTTCGCCTGATCGGCGATCTGGTTGTCGACAAGGGGGGTTCGCACGTAGGCGGGGCAGATGGAATTGACGGTGATGCCAAGGGGACCCCCCTCCAGGGCGGCGGTCTTGGTGAGTCCGCTGACCCCGTGCTTGGCCGAGATGTATGCCGACTTGAAGGGTGAGGCGACCAGCCCGTGCACCGAGTTGATGTTGATCACCCGCCCCCACTGGCGCTCCTTCATCGAAGGCCAGCAGTACTTGGTCAAGAGAAAGGGGGCCGTGAGCATCAGGGCGAGCATGAAATCCCACTTGTCTTCGGGGAAGTCTTCCACCGATGAGACGTGCTGGATTCCGGCGTTGTTGACGAGGACGTCGACGCGCCCCTCTGCCTGCAAGGCCGCCTCGACAAGCCGGCGGCACTCCTCGCGCCGGGATAGATCGGTGCGGACGAAAACCCCGCCCACCTCGGAGGCCTGGCGGCGTCCGGTTTCTTCGTTGAGGTCGGCCATGTAGACACGCGCCCCCTCCTGCGCCAGAGTTCGGGAAACCGCGAGTCCGATGCCGCTGGCAGCGCCGGTGACGATTGCGACTTTGTCTTTCATCTGTTCCTCCGCTTCTCAAAAACAATTCGGGCCGCTCCGATCCGACCGATCCAACCGGTCAGGCGCGGCTCGCAAATTTTCCGGGACTCAGATCCCCGGCAACCGCGAACGCACACCCCGTCTTCGCCCGGATCTCTTCGAGCGTCGCTCCCGGGGCGATCTCGACGAGCGTGAGTCCTTTTTCTTCGTCCACTTCGAAGACCGCCAGCTCCGTCACCACCATGTCGACGACGTTCTTGCCGGTCAGCGGAAGGGTGCACTCGGGCAGGATTTTCGGCGAGCCGTCCTTGGCGGTGTGATCCATCATCACGATGATCTTCTTCACGCCGGAGACGAGGTCCATGGCGCCTCCGGGACCTTTGACCATGGACCCGGGAATCATCCAGTTGGCGAGGTCCCCGCGGCGGGAGACCTGCAGGGCGCCGAGAATCGAGAGGTCGATGTGTCCGCCGCGCACCATGGCGAACGATTCGGCGCTGTCGAAATAGGAAGCGCCGCGAATGGCCGTGACCGTCTGTTTGCCGGCGTTGATCAGGTCGGGATCGACGCACTCCTCAGTCGGGAAAGGGCCGACCCCCATGAGGCCGTTTTCGGCGTGAAGGGTGACGGTGATGTCGTCGGGGATGTAGTTGGCGACCAGGGTCGGAATGCCGATCCCGAGATTGGCGTAGACGCCGTCCGTGAATTCGCGGGCGACCCGCCTCGCCATCCACTCGCGTTGAGGGGTGAAACCCTTGACAGTGGCCTGCCCGGCCAGGGTGCGCTGCTCGATCAGCTTGCGGTATTGCCCTCCGAGCAGGAGCCGGTCGACATAGATCCCGGGGAGATGGATCTCGCCGGGGGCGAGCTCTCCGATCTCAACGATCTCTTCGACTTCAGCCACCGTCACCCGGGCCGCCTTGGCGCACAGGGGGTTGAAGTTGCAGGCGGTCTTGCGGAAGATGAGATTTCCGGCCCTGTCGGCCTTCCAGGCCTTCACCAGCGCCAGGTCGGCCGTGAGGCTTTCCTCCAGGACATATTCGCGGCCGCCGAAGAGGGCCGTCGGTTTATTCTCGGCCATGATCGTGCCGAAAGCCGTGCGGGTGTAAAAAGCGGGGATGCCGGCGCCGCCTGCCCGCAGCTTTTCGGCAAGCGTCCCCTGCGGGGTCAGTTCCAGCTCGAGTTCCCCGCTGAGGTACTGGCGCTCGAAGGTGGCGTTCTCCCCCACGTACGAAGAGATCATCTTCCGGATCTGCCGGGTCTGAAGAAGCAGGCCGAGTCCGAACTCGTCGACCCCGGCGTTGTTGCTGATGACGGTGAGCCCCCTCGCGCCGCTGTCGCGAAGCGCGATGATCAGGTGCTCGGGGATGCCGCAGAGGCCGAACCCGCCGGCGGCGATCGTCATTCCATCGCGGGTCAGCCCCTCCAGGGCGGCGGCGGCATTTTTATAAACAGGCTTCATGTGAAAAACTCCTGTGGAAATGGGACCCATGAGTCCCATGTGTCATATAGGTCCTATTCCTATGCATTTACAGTCTCTCGATCACGACCGCCACCGCCTCTCCCCCGCCGATGCACAGGGTCGCCAGTCCGTAGCGGCCCTTCGTGCGCTGCAACTGGTTGATGAGGGTGACGAGGAGACGGCCTCCGCTGGCGCCGATGGGATGCCCGATGGAGACGGCCCCTCCGTGGACGTTCACCTTTTCGGGGTCGAGATCCAGCTTTTTCAGGGCGACGAGCGGGACGGCGGAGAAAGCCTCGTTGATCTCGAACAGATCGATTTCCGAGATCTTCAGCCCTGCACGCTCCACGCTTCGGCGGATGGCGTCCACCGGCGCCTCTGCGAAAAGATCGGGATGAAGACTGTTGGTGGCCGCCGCGACGATGCGGGCCTTGGGACGAAGCCCGCTGGTTCGGACCGCCTCCGCTCCGGCGAGAAGGGCGAGCGCAGCGCCGTCGTTGATGGTGGAGGCGTTGGCGGCGGTGATCGTCCCGTCCTTGCGGAAGACCGGCCGTAGAGTGGCGATGCGGTTGAAATCGACCTTGAACGGCTCCTCGTCCGTCTCGACCGTCGTCTCCCCTTTTTTGGAGCTCTTCTTCAGGGGGACGATCTCCTGTGCGAAGACCCCTTCTGTGACCGCCTTCTGTGCGCGGCGGTAAGAGCGCTCGGCGTAAGCGTCCTGATCTTCGCGTGTGAGGGCGTGGGTCTCGATCCATGTCTCTGTGATCTCTCCCATGTGTCGGCCGCTGTAGGGGTCGCGCAGGCCGTCGTGAATCATCAGGTCGATGAGCTCCCCGCCCCCAAGGCGGTATCCGGAGCGGGCGCCCGGCAGGGCATGGGGAGCCTGCGACATGCTTTCCATGCCGCCTGCCACCACGAGATCGGCCTGGCCCAGCGCGATAGAGCCGGCGCCGAGCATGATCGCCTTGAGGCCGCTGCCGCACACCTTGTTGATCGTCATGGCGGCAGTTGAATCGGGGACTTTCGCAAGGCGCATCGCCTGCCGCGCCGGCGCCTGCCCGCAACCGCCGGAAAGAACCTGTCCGATGATCGCCTCGTCGATGGCGGCGGCTTCGATGGCGCTTCTGTCCACCAGCGCCTCGACGACCTTCGCCGCCAGGTGCGGTGCGCTCAGGTCGGCGAGTTCGCCCCCGAGGGAGCCGAAGGGGGTGCGCAGCGCTTCTACGATAAAGACATCCTTCATATTCTTTGCCTCCGAATGCTGCCCCGCGCAGGCGGGGGGCCAGTTTCTAAAAAATTGTTCTATCAATCCCTTTTTGGGAACGGTGTTCCCCCGGCATTCTGTTTCGATGAGCTTTATTGTCGAGCCAGGAAGGGGCGATTTCAAGAAAATTCTCACCTCTTCGCATGAGGCGACAAGCGGCTCTCCCGGGGCCTTTTGCGTTAAATAATCGAGAAAACAGGAGGTTGAGAGATGAAAAAAACATCGTTGCAAGCTCTTGACAGAAACTTCCTGGTACATTAGGATGACCCTAAATGGTCAGACCATTTTAAGTGAGGATGGATTATGAGTCAAACCGTTTTATCGGACTTTGAAGCCGCTCTTCGTAAGGCGGGAGCGGTGATCGAGAGCTGCTCAGACATGGGGGCGGCAGTCGCCTACATTCAGAAGTCGGCCGGAGGGAGTCTGCTCGTTCCGGATTTTTCCACCGCCCGCCGTACGGGCCTTGCCGATTCACTGGCAGGCGCCGGGTGCGTCCTGGCCGATCCGTCGAGTCGCCAGGAGGCCCCCCGTGCTGCCGCCGGCGTGACGGGGGCGAACTTTGCCATCGCCGACACCGGCACCGTCGTCCTGGAGAGCACCGCAGAAGCGGTGCGCATGGCGACCACTCTGCCGGAGCGTCACTTCGTCCTGCTCGATCCGAGAAAGATCGTCGCCGACGGGGCTGCTGCTGTGCCGCTGATGCGACGGATGCACCAGGAGCGCCCCCAGGCCTTTCTGGCCTGGATCACAGGGCCGAGCCGGACCGCCGACATCGAACGCGTCCTCACCATCGGGGTTCACGGCCCGCGCGAACTGCACGTGCTGCTGGTGGAAGGACTCTCGGACGATTTTATGGAGATGTGAGAGGCAGAAGCCAGGAGCCAGAATCCAGGAGCCAGAATGGTATTGCCTTTCTCCTGGCTTCTGGTTTCTGGCTTCTGGCTCCTGGATTCCAAAGGATTTTTTCCATGACCAAAGAACGCAGTCGCCAGTACAAGGAACGCATCGACAAGGCTCTTGCGACGCCGAGGCTCCAGGACGCCCTGCACCGCTTCGGAGACGCTTATCTCATCTCGAGGCAGAACGCCTTCGCGGGTCTGGACTTCGAGGCGCTTCGCGGTGAGATCGCTGCGATGAAGGACGGCGTCCGGGAGAACCGGGCGGCATACCTGGCCGAATTTATCCGCAATGCCGAAGCCGCGGGGGCCAAGGTCTACTGCGCCCGCACGGCGCAGGAGGCCAACGATTATGTGGCTTCCCTGGCGCGCGAGCGCGGGGTGCGCCTTGCGGTCAAGAGCAAGAGCATGGTGAGCGAAGAGATCCATCTCAACGACGCTCTGAAGGAGGCGGGGGTTGAGGCCGTGGAAACCGACCTCGGCGAGTGGATCATTCAGCTCGCCGGCCAGAAGCCGAGTCACATGGTCATGCCCGCCATTCACATGTTCCGCGACGAGGTGGCGCAGCTCTTCGGCAAGGTGACGGGGAAAAAGGAATCCGACGACATCCCCCACCTGGTGCAGGTGGCCCGCGAGCAGTTGCGTCAGGCCTATCTCGACGCGGGAATGGGGATCAGCGGAGCCAATATCGCCATCGCCGAGACCGGTGGGCTCGTTCTGGTCACCAACGAGGGGAATGCCCGACTCGTGGCGACGATGCCGAAGATACACGTCGCTATTGTCGGGGTGGAGAAGCTTGTCCCGACGATGGAGGACGCGGCGAGGATCGTGCAGGTGCTGCCGAAGAACGCCACCGGTCAGGCCATCACCTCCTATATCTCCTGGATCCGCGGAGCGGTCCCATGCGAGGACGGCGCCAAAGAGCTGCACATCGTCCTTCTCGACAACGGCCGCGAAGCTCTTGCAGAGTCGGCCCACTGCCGCGATGCGCTTCGCTGCATCCGCTGCGGCGCCTGCGCCAACGTGTGCCCCGTCTATCAGACGGTAGGGGGGCACATCTTCGGGCACATCTACATCGGGGCCATCGGAATCATCCTCACCGCCTTCTACCACGGTCTCGACAAGGCCGCCGAGATCGTTCGGGCCTGCATCGGATGCCGTGCGTGCGTCGCGGTGTGCCCGTCGAACATCGATCTGGAAGGCATCATCCTGCACCTGCGCGAAGCGGTCGGGAAAGAAGAGGGGATCGGCGCCGGCAAGTCCCTCGTCTTCCGCAAGGTCATGCGCAACCGCCGTCTCTTCCATTCCCTGATCCGCACCGCCGCCACCCTGCAGAAGCCGGTGACGCGGGGAGAGCGCACCATCCGCCATCTTCCGATGTTCTTTTCCTCCCTCACCGAGTGGCGCACCCTGCCGGCCATCGCCGACAAGCCGCTGCGCGACGTCTGGGCGACTCTTCCGACGAAGGTGGAAAAGCCGAAGTACCGCGTCGCCTTCTTTGCCGGATGCGCCAACGACTTTCTCTATCCCGAACTCGGGGGAGACCTGGTCACTGTTCTCAGCCGCCTCGGCGTGGAGGTCCACTTCCCGCAGGAACAGAACTGCTGCGGCATCCCGGCCCTCTACTCCGGAGACAAGGAGACGGCGGTGGAACTCGCCGAGCAGAACGTACAGGCCCTCCTGGCGCAGAACCCCGACTATGTCGTGACGACCTGCCCCACCTGCACCATGGCGCTGCAGCGTGATTTCGTCGAGCACCTGCGCGACAATCCCGCCTGGGCGCAGAAAGCGGCGCACCTCGCAGAGATCACCATCGACGTCTCGCGCTTCATCGCCGAGAAGCTCGACGGAGCGGTGGCGCTGAAGCGGCCGGACGGGGCGGAGCGCGTCACCTATCACGATAGTTGCCATCTCAAGCGTGGCGCCGGCGTCTGGCGCGAGCCGCGCGCACTGCTCGCCGCCTCGGGGCGCGAAGTGGTGGAGATGGATCACGCCGATCGCTGCTGCGGCTTCGGCGGTTCCTACTCCTTCACCAGCCACCCCTCCATTGCCCGGCGCATTCTCGAAGACAAACTCGTCGACATCGAGAAGACCGGCGCCTCCTGTGTCGCCATGGATTGCCCGGGATGCATGATGCAGATCCGGGGCGGAATCGAGAAAAACGAACAAAAGGTGCGGGTCGCCCACACTATCGAACTGTTAGCCGAATCCCTCAGGTAGTCGGCCTTCTCCGGCTAAGCAAACTCTCTCTCCTCTAGTGGCCCCGGTCCCGTGCTGACCGGGGCAATTTTTTTGTCGATCTGTTCTGCACTCTTCGATTCCCCTCCTCATCGCCGTGTGGCAGAATGTGAGATTCCCCGCAGGAGTCTGATCCATGCCCGATTACCGTGACATCCTCGTCCCCCAGCACGTCG
>JARFUG010000128.1 GCA_029289095.1 Desulfuromonadales bacterium | reverse complement strand
CCGATCCCTTTGATGCGGGACAGCGCTTTCACGATCTGCTCCATGTCGATCCTCCGTTCGTGAGAGAGTCCTGTCGATTACGGCTATCAGTTCAAGGTTAGATTATCATTAGAAGATTTGCAAATCGTGGAGCAATCTCTCTTTTGTGCAGCAAGGAGTCCTCGGGGGATCACGGCCGAGGAAGATATGCGGAGTGCGGGGAAAGGGGGGCGATTTCGCCGTCATTCATCGTGTCTGATGTGGGATCTCGGGTGTGAAGCCGGCGCACGGCGATGGCGGTGTCAATCAGAAACCAGAGGGTGAGCCCGGTGCCGAGCGGACCGAGAAGACCCGTCAGGGAAAGGGCCAGCAGCACCCAGGAGGAGAAGAAAGCCCGCCTGTCGATGGCAAGGGAAAAGGCCGTGAAAAGAAGGACGGAAGCGGCGGCGGAGGCGGCTCACAGCAGCACAAAGGTCATTTCAGCCTCGTCGGGATGCGTTTCCGCCTTCCGGTGCAGTGACCCCCGGGAGAGTTTTGCGGCGCCCTGAGTGCCGGAAGGCCTCCTTCGACAGATGTCTGCCCCGCCAGGGGCGCCGGAGGCTCTCGTCCCCCTCGATGCGCCAGCCGCACAGGATACACTGAGCAACGAGCATCACCGTACCGTTGCCCATGTGCTCGCGGCGCAAAGAGATGGCGCCCGAAGTCGCTCCGCATTTTCCGCAGAGGCATTTCTTCACGTGATCTCCTTTCCATGCGGTCGGGTCTTGTCAGACCGCGATTAGGCGACGAGAGAATAATTCTTCCCCTCCACGCATTCAGGCGACACTTCCAGAAATGAAAATTCCTGCACGTCCCTGACGATCTCGACTGCGCCGTGCACAACGGCCCAGATCGTGCCGCAGCATCGACATTCGACAAGACTGCCGGAGAAAAAGCCTGAACCCAGATTGTACGTCGTCTGTTCGTAGCCTTTGCAGAGCGGACAGTTCATTTTTTCCTCCTTAAGAGCCGACGGTCTGCCGGGCGACTCGGCGCAGTCCGGCGATATCTCCCTTGCAGACATAACCGTTGGCGCCGTGCCGAAGGACCGCTGTGCGAAGCGTGTCTTCATCGTTGGATGAATGGAAGAAGATGGCCGGCGTCGGCTGCTCGCTGCCGTTGGCCCGCAGCAGCGAGCAGAGGCGCTCACCGGAGAGACCGGGCATATTGACATCGAGCAGAATCAGGGCCGGGCGGGTCTTCCGGACGATTTCGCTTGTGCGGAAGGGCGAACTGTGAGTGACCACCTCGAAGCCCTCGAATTCGAGAAGATCCCGGGTTGTCTGAAGGTGTTTTTCATCGTCGTCGACGACCAGAATGCGCTTGTTCATCATCTTTCTCCCTTACAGTGTGGCTTCCGTAATTTCAACGGGGCGATCCTTTTCCGGCGACTCACCTAATCAGAGGCAGGTGCAATGTGAAGACGGAGCCCTCTCCGAATCGGCTTTCCACCTCGATCCGTCCTTCGAGCAGGCGTGTCAGCTCATGAGTGATCGCAAGGCCAAGGCCGGTCCCTTCGTGCCGCTTCGTTGCCGCATCTTCCAGTTGGGTGAAGGGGGCGAAAAGGCGTTCCAGATCGCCCTGGCGAATGCCGATGCCTGTATCGCGCACCTCAACGGCGACCCCTTCCGTGGTTCTGCGCAGCCGCAGCTCGATCATTCCTCTTTCGGTGAATTTGGCGGCATTCCCGGCCAGGTTCAGCAGAATCTGCCGAACCTTTACCGCATCCGAGCGCCACCGCAGATCGAGCATGTCTGGGGAGACGACGACGGCCACCTCGATCTGTTTTCCCCGCACAAGAATGCGGGTCGTTTCTGCAATCTCCCGCACAAGAGCGGACAGCTCGAAATCCTCCCGGATCACCTCCATGCGCCCCGCCTCGATTTTGGAGAGGTCGAGAATGTTGGTGATGATCCCTCTCAAGTGGACGGCGCTGGACAGGAGAACCGGCAACTTTTGTCCAAGCTGCTCCGGGCGTCCCCGCTCCACGGTCATCTGCATGAGCTCTGCCAGGCCGATGATGGCGTTCACCGGCGAACGCAGTTCGTGCGTCACGTGGGCGAGGAACTGGGACTTGATCTCGCTGATTTTCTCCATTTCCCTGGCGCGGCCGAGAGCCACCTCCCGCTGCGCCAGAGAGGTGGCAAGAGCGCTCCCCTGTTCGAGCACCAGGCGTTTGACCGACAGACAGCCGAGAAAGCATTCGGCGTCATCGACGACCATGATCTCGTCGTATATATCCGAGAAGGCGCGTTTCATGGCCCGATCGAGGACCAGGTCTATCCTCTCTTCGGCATGCACCATAAGGGGTGAGCGGTCAGCGACCTCGATGATCGGATCCCGGCCGTAGAGTTCGAGGGCGAAGCGGTTCAACAAAATGGCCTGTATCTTTCCGCGTGTGGCCAGGGCCAGGGGGCGGCGCTCCTCGACAACGGCCAGCGCTTCGGTCTGCGAACTGCGGGCAAAATGCTCCACGACGGCATCGAGGCGGGTTTGAGGCGGAACCTCTTCCCGTGAGGTGATCAGGGCGCCGACCATGGGGGTCGTCTGCAGTGCAGCTTCCATGTGAACAACTCCTTTTGTGATGCCTCGGAAGTCTCACAGGGGAGTTTTAGACGGTTGTATGGTTTGTATGTGTTTTCAATGAGGCGGGCAGATGGGAGGTGAGATGACAAAGGGGCCGGGGGTGTAAGAGGAAATATAACGAATTTCTCGTCTGTGATTAACATTCACAGGGCATTGTTCGGGTCGTCTAATACTTCGTGCCCGGATTGCCGGGTACTTCAAGGAGTGCCGAACGATGCCCCAAGCCACAACCGCGGCGGAGATCTTCCGCCTCCAGCCCTTTCGCGGGCCTCTCAAGCAAAAGCTCTTCTCCCCCATCGGGCGCACCGCCGAGCATCTGCTGGCCCTCGACCGTTGCCGGCGAATTTATGCAGGGTTGAGCGCTTCGCGCCCCCAGGCGTTCTGCGCCGAAGTCCTTGACGTTCTCGGCGTGCGCGTCGGGGTGACGTCGGAGGATCTCGCCCGCATTCCGAAGAGCGGCCCTCTGGTGGTGGTCGCCAACCATCCCTTCGGAGCCGTCGAGGGACTGATCCTGCTTCATCTCCTCCACAAGGTGCGCCCCGATGTGCGGGTAATGGCGAACTTTCTCCTTGGGGTCTTCCCGGAGCTTCACGAGAAGCTGATCGCCGTCGATCCCTTCGAGAGACCGGGGGCCGCCCGCGCCAACGTGCGTCCCCTGCGGGAGAGTCTGCGCTGGCTGCAGCAAGGGGGCGTCCTCGTGATCTTCCCCGCCGGAGAGGTGTCGCACCTGAAGCTTTCTCGTCGCGCGGTCGTCGATCCCCCATGGACGGCCGACCTCTCCCGCATCGTACGCCGGGCCGGCGCGCCCGTCCTTCCAGTTTTCTTCCCCGGCGGCAACGGAGCGCTCTTTCAATTGGCCGGGCTGATCCATCCCCGTCTGCGCACCGCCCTTCTTCCCCACGAACTGCTGAACAAAAAAGACAAAATGGTCGAGGTTCGTATCGGATCGGCCGTCCCCCATCGCAAGCTGCAGAAGATGGGGGACGACGAGATGACCGGGTACCTGCGGACGCGAACCTACCTGCTGGCCGAGCGGCGCACTACCATGAAGAAGGGCTGTGGCGTAACTGCACCAGTGCTGGAGCCCCTTCGCCCTGCTGTTCTCCCGGCACTGATGGAAGAGGAGATTGCCCGCCTCCCTGCGCGGCAGCTCCTTCTGGAGAGCGGGCCATTCAGGGTGCTGCAGGCCGAAGCGGAGCAGATACCCCATCTACTGCAGGAGATCGGGAGGCTTCGCGAACTCACATTTCGTGGTGTGGGGGAGGGGACGGGGCGGTCTGTAGACCTCGACCGATTCGACGTCCTCTACACTCATCTCTTCGTCTGGAACACCGAGACCCGGGAACTCGTCGGCGCCTACCGGCTGGGGCGAACCGACAGGCTCTTTCTCGAAGGGGGTCTCGAAGGGATCTACACCAGGACTCTTTTCAAGTATCGCCGCAAGTTCCTCGATCGCATCGGCCCCGCCATCGAACTGGGACGCTCCTTCGTCCGTCCGGAATACCAGAAGTCGTATGCCCCCTTGCTGCTGCTGTGGAAGGGGATCGGGCACTTCGTGGCGCAAAATCCCCGATACGCCACGCTCTTCGGCCCCGTGAGCATCAGCCGCGAGTACGGATGCGGTTCGCGCGCTTTGATTGCGGCCTCTCTGATAGAGAGCTGCACCATCCCCGAGCTCGCACGTTTGGTGAAGGGGCGTCGACCCGTTTCTCTGAAGGGGGTGCGGATGGCGGGGTGCGATTCACGGGCGACCCGCGCCCTCCTTTCGGATTTCGAAGAAGTCGCCTCCGTCGTCGCCGATCTGGAGCCCGACGGCAAGGGAGTGCCGGTGCTGCTGCGCCAGTACCTTAACCTCGGCGGGAAGATCCTCGCCTTCAACGTCGACCCCGACTTCAGCGACGTCCTCGACGGACTCGTTCTGGTCGACCTGCGTCGTACCGAGCCGAAAACCCTGGAGCGCTATCTCGGCCGCCAAGGCGCCTGCACCTTTCTCGCCCATCACTATCGTGAGGAGTCGGGGGAGCAAAGGCGCTCGGGCTGATTTTTTCATCTGTTCCCCGCAAATAGAAAGCGGCCCACGATCACGCCAGGGCCGCTTTTGTGTTTGAAGGCGCCGGATCGAGTCAGCCCGCATCGAAGGACTCAGGCAGCCGCAATGAGGGGAGGAGAGTAAGGGAGGCGCATCAACCTTTCAAAACACGGATGATGCTGAGACTCCCTGCATCATAGGTAAACGATTCTAAAGGGGGGATGAATCAATCTCGGAGCTTGGACTGGTTGAATTCAGGACAACTCGTCCCCTGTCCGGGTATGTTTGGAAGGTCCTCAATTTTGGCAATGACCTCACGCACAAAGCGGTCTTCGATCTCTGGAACCTGTTGCTCACGATAATACTCCCGGATTTCTTCAAGATCTGCAACCGCCGATTCGGCAAAGATGATCGAGAAGGCTTTGGGCATCGCAATTTCAGGCCCAAGCGTTTCTTGGCAGTCTCCAAATCCACCAGACGCTGGTTGCCCAGGTCGCTCTCTCGACGACAGCCCGCATAAAGGCCTTTTCCTCCTCCGACTGCTCGAAATCTTCAAGCGATTGCATAACGGCGACACCTCGCCCACGGCTGGTCAATAGAATCGGCCGATGTCACTCTTTGGTCCGATGGATAACCTTTCCGGGATTTACCTTGATATCCACAAGCGGGACGATATCTTCCGAAAATTTGACGCCCATGAATGCACCTCCTTTTGA
>JARFUG010000036.1 GCA_029289095.1 Desulfuromonadales bacterium | reverse complement strand
TCCGCGAAGGGGGCCGCACCGTCGGCGCCGGCGTCGTCAGCGACATTATCGAGTAGAGGAACTCTCATGCCCAGCCAGAAAATCAGAATTCGTTTGAAGGCTTACGATCACAAGCTGCTCGATGTCTCCGTCAATGAGATCGTGGACACGGCCAAGCGCACCGGGGCACGCATCGCCGGTCCGATTCCGCTGCCGACCATTGTCAATCGATACACCGTGCTGCGTGGACCTCATGTCGACAAAAAGAGCCGTGAACAGTTCGAGATGCGCACCCACAAGAGGCTGCTCGATATCATCGAACCGACTCAGCAGACGGTCGACGCTTTGATGAAACTTGATCTGTCCGCCGGCGTCGACGTCGAAATCAAGCTCTAACCGTCATTCCAATCGTAAGGGTCAGTGCAATGATAAAGGGAATTTTAGGTAAGAAACTGGGGATGACCCAGATCTTCGCCGTGGACGGAAGGCGTATTCCGGTCACCGTCGTTGAGGCCGGCCCTTGCGTCGTGCTGCAGAAGAAAACGGCTGATACCGACGGTTACGTCGCGCTTCAGGTCGGTTTCGGCGAGAAAAAGGCTCAGCGCGTCAACAAGCCTGAGATGGGTCACTTCAAAAAAGCGGGCAAGGGTGCGTTCGCGTATGTTCGCGAGCTCAAAGCCGCCAACGTCGACGATTACCAGCTCGGCGATGAGATCGCCTGTTCGCTCTTCGCCGCAGGCGACATCGTCGATGTGACGGGGACAAGCAAGGGAAAGGGTTTTCAAGGCGTGATCAAGCGCTGGCATTTTGCCGGCGGGCGGGCGACTCACGGTTCCATGTTCCACCGCGCACCCGGCTCCATCGGCTGCAGCGCCTGGCCTTCCCGCGTTTTCAAGGGAAAGAAAATGGCCGGCCAGATGGGCAATGCCCGGGTGACGACGCAGAACCTTGAGATCGTAGAGGTCAGGCCCGAGCAGAATCTTCTTCTGATCAGAGGGGCTGTTCCAGGACCCAAGAATGGGCTGGTGGAAATCCGCAAGGGAATCAAGGCCAAGAGCAAGTAGCCCACTGAATCGGAGTCCGGGAGAGAAACGATGGCTAAAATTGCAGTCTATGACATCAATAAGAATCAGGTTTCCGAGAGGGAGTTGGCAGACGACGTATTCAATGTCGATGTCAAGGGGCACCTGATCCACGATATGGTGCGTTACCAGCTTGCCGCCCGCCGGCAGGGCACTGCCGATACCAAAACGCGTGGCGAGGTTCGTGGCGGCGGAAAGAAGCCCTACAAGCAAAAGGGAACCGGCAACGCCCGCCAGGGGACGATTCGTGCCCCGCACTTTGTCGGGGGCGGAACCGTTTTTGGTCCGACTCCTCGCAGCTACGCCTTCAAGCTTAACCGCAAGGTGAAGAAGGCCGCCCTGCGCAGCGCACTTTCGGTGCGCTACAAAGAAGAGCGGATGACCGTTCTCGACGCTCTGCAGATGGAGAAGGCGAGCACCAAGGGGTTCTCGGAATTCCTCGGCAGGTTCGAGCTCACCAGTGCGCTCGTCGTCATCGACGGCGCCAATCCCAACATCGAGCTCTCCGCCCGGAATCTGCCCCAGGTGAAGGTTCTGCGTGCAGAAGGTGTGAACGTCTACGATCTGATGCGCTACCCCAACGTCATCCTCACCGAGGGCGCCGTCAGTCAGTTGGAAGGAGCGTTAGGGCAATGAAACCGCTGCATCAGATTATTAAAAAGCCGTTGATCACCGAGAAGACGAGCCTTCAGAAGGAGGCCGCTCAGGTCGTCGCCTTCGAAGTCGCCAGGGACGCCAACAAAATCGAAATCAAAAGGGCGGTTGAGAGTGCATTCGACGTCAAGGTGAAGAATGTCAATACCGTCCTCGTCGCCGGCAAGGTCAAGAGGGTCGGTCGCCAGTTCGGGAAACGCTCTAACTGGAAGAAAGCCTACGTGACCCTGGCCGAAGGTAGCAACATCGATTTCTTTGGCGTGTAAAGAGTGTCATAGCGATACGGAGTGACGATAATGGGAATCAAGAATTACAAACCGACATCCGCCGGCCGCCGGCAGATGACCGGCCATACTTTCGAAGAGGTGACGACCTCCACCCCGGAGAAGTCGCTGCTCGCTCCGCTCAAAAAGAGCGGGGGCCGCAACAACGTCGGGCGGATCACCAAGCGCCACACCGGCGGCGGGCACAAGCGCAAGTATCGCATCATCGATTTCAGGCGCGAGAAGAAGGAGATCCCGGCCAAGGTCGTCTCCATCGAGTACGATCCCAACCGTTCCGCGCGCATCGCCCTTCTGAGCTACGCCGATGGTGAGAAGCGCTACATTCTCGCACCCCTTGGGCTCAACGTCGGGGATGTGGTGATTGCCAGCGAAAGCGCCGACATCAAGCCCGGCAATGCCCTGTCGATCCGTTCCATTCCGCTTGGGACATGGGTGCACAATATCGAGCTGAAGGTCGGCAAGGGAGGGCAGCTTGCGCGCAGCGCCGGCACGTATGCATCCATTGCCGCCAAGGAAGGCAAGTACGCGCAACTGCGTCTTCCCTCTGGAGAGGTTCGCCTCGTTCTTCAGGACTGCTGTGCGACGATCGGGCAGGTCGGGAACACCGAGCACGAGAACATCAAGATCGGCAAGGCCGGTCGCAATCGCTGGCTCGGCAAACGCCCGCAGTCGCGCGGCGTCGCCATGAACCCCGTCGACCATCCCCACGGCGGCGGCGAAGGGAAGAGCTCCGGCGGACGTCATCCGGTCACCCCATGGGGCGTGCCCACCAAGGGCTACAAGACCCGTTCCAACAAGCGCACGGACAAATTCATCGTCCGTCGCAGGGACAAGAAGTAATCTTTATTATCGATAAACGAGGAGACGGCAAGTGGCAAGATCGATTAAAAAAGGGCCGTACATTGAGGAGAGCCTGCTTCGCAAGATCGACCTCGAAGGGGGCGCCTCATCGAAGAAGGTGATCAAAACCTGGTCCCGGCGTTCGACCGTCGTACCCGAATTCGTCGGTCATACGTTTGCCGTGCACAACGGGAAAAAGTTCATCCCCGTCTTCGTGACCGAGAACATGGTCGGACACAAGCTCGGGGAGTTCGCTCCCACCCGGACCTACTTCGGGCACGGCGCCGACAAGAAGAGCAAGGTCAGGAAGAAATAGGGAATTGCCCGAAGGAGTCTGATTTCATGGAAGCCAAAGCCAAATTGAGTTTTGTGCGCCTTTCCCCTCAGAAGGCACGTCTGGTTGTGGATATGGTGCGCGGCAAAGGGGTTCAGGATGTTCTCAACATCCTGAAGTTTTCTCCTCAGAAAGCCGCCGGCATCGTTTCTACGCTGGTCAGTTCGGCTGTGGCGAATGCCGAGCAGAAGGGGGTCTCCGATGTCGATCGTCTCTATGTCAAGACGATCACCGTGGATCAAGGACCTGCGCTCAAGCGTTTCCTGCCCCGAGCACAGGGGCGCGCTACAAAGATTCGCAAGCCGACCAGTCACATTACCGTCGTTCTGGAAGAAAAATAAGCTGCCTGTAAGGAGGTGATAGTTTGGGCCAGAAAGTTCACCCTATCGGTTTTCGTCTCGGGGTCATCAAGACCTGGGATTCCAAATGGTACGCAGAAGCAGATTACTCCACGCTGCTCCACGAGGATATCAAGCTTCGCAACTATCTGAAGAAGCGACTCTATCATGCCGGGATTTCCAAGATAGAGGTCGAGCGCGCCGCCAATAAGGCGAAGATCAACATCTACGCCGCAAGACCCGGGATCATCATCGGCAAGAAGGGTTCCGAGGTTGAGGCTCTGAAGAAAGAACTGGCCAAACTCACCGACAAGGAAGTCTTCATCAATATCCAGGAAGTGCGCAAGCCCGAAATCGACGCTCAGCTCGTCGCTGAAAACGTGGCTCTGCAGCTCGAGCGTCGTGTCGCCTTCCGCCGTGCGATGAAGAAGTCCGTCACCATGGCGCTCAAGTTCGGTGCACAGGGGATCAAGATCAATTGTAGTGGCCGTTTGGGCGGCGCCGAGATGAGCCGTACCGAGTGGTACCGCGAAGGCCGCGTCCCCCTGCATACTCTGCGCGCCGATATCGATTACGGGTTCGCCGAAGCGAAGACCACCTATGGAATCATCGGCGTCCAGGTCCTCATCTTCAAAGGTGAGGTTCTCGCCCGGGAACAGGCTTGAACAGGAGTAAGCTGCGATGTTAATGCCCAAGAAGGTTAAGCATAGAAAACAGTTCAAGGGGCGCATGACCGGTGCGGCCAACCGCGGGAACGATCTCAATTTCGGAGACTTCGGCCTGCAGGCGCTCGAGTGCGGCTGGCTTTCGGCCCGTCAGATCGAGGCTGCCCGTCGTGCCATGACACGCTACATCAAGCGTGGCGGAAAGATCTGGATTCGGGCTTTCCCCGACAAGCCTCTCACCCGCAAGCCCGCCGAAACCCGCATGGGTAAGGGTAAGGGCTCCCCTGAGAAGTGGGTGGCCGTCGTTCGGCCCGGGATGATGCTCTACGAAATGCAGGGAGTCGATGTCGAGGTCGCCCGAGAGGCTCTTCGCCTTGCGGCCCACAAGCTCCCGATGAAGACAAAGTTTGTCGTAAGGCCGGAGGCTGTCAATGAAGGCTGAAGATTTAAGAGACCTCGACATCGCGGGGCTGGAAAAAAAGGCCAAGGAACTGAATCAGGAGCTGTTTAATCTTCGCTTCCAGCTCCACACCGGCCACCTTGAGAACAATTCTCGCATTGGGGTGGTTCGTAAGGATATCGCCCGGGTGCTGACGGTGCTGCGGGAAAAGCGCGGACAATGAGGAGCGGCGAGGCAGATATGGTGACTGAACGTGGCAATCGGAAGACCCGGGTGGGGATCGTCATCAGCGACAAGATGGACAAGACCATCGTCGTCAAGGTCGATCAGTTGGTCAAACACCCCCTTTACAAGAAGTACATCAAGCGTACCGTAACCTGCCAGGCGCACGACGAGCAGAATCAGTGCGCCGTTGGCGATAAGGTCCTTATCGTGGAGACCAGACCGCTGTCCCGGCACAAGCGGTGGAGAGTCCGCGAAATCATCGAGAAGAATGTCACTGTCTAGGAGATAACAGGTCATGATCCAGATGCAGACAACGCTTGATGTGGCCGACAACTCCGGAGCCCGGAGACTCTGCTGCATCAAGGTGCTTGGCGGATCCAAGCGAAAATACGCCGGGTTGGGTGATATCATCATCTGCTCCGTCAAGGAGGCCCTGCCCAATTCCAAGGTGAAGAAGGGCGATGTCGTCCGAGCCGTCATTGTCAGGACGTCCAAAGAGGTGCCTCGGCCCGACGGGTCCTGCATCCGGTTCGACAACAACTCCGCCGTGGTCGTCAATGCCGCCGGAGAGCCCATCGGAACGCGTATCTTCGGACCCGTGGCCCGCGAACTGCGCGCCCGCAAGTTCATGAAGATCGTTTCGCTGGCGCCCGAAGTCCTTTAATCAACGGCAGGAGATTCATCATGGCGGTAAAGAAACTTCATGTCAAAAAAGACGACATGGTGACGGTCATCACCGGTAAGGACAAGGGAAAAACCGGCAAGGTGATGCGCGTTTTCCCCGAGAAGGGAAAAGTGATCGTCGAAAGTCTGAACGTGGTCAAGCGTCATACCCGTCCCACCCGCGCCAATGCGCAGGGGGGCATCATCGAGAAAGAAGCTCCGCTGGATGCCTCCAATGTCCAGCTTCTGTGCGCTGCCTGCAACAAGCCGTCGCGCACCGGCTTCCGCATCCTGGAGGACGGCAGCAAGGCCCGCTTCTGCAAAAAGTGCAACGAGATTGTGGACAAGTAACGGAGGATTTTCCATGGCCAGACTCAAAGAAATGTACCAGACGGAGCTGGTTCCTCAGCTCAAGCAGGATCTGCAGCTCAAGAACATCATGGAAGTCCCCCGGGTCGAGAAAGTCGTCGTCAATATCGGCCTTGGCGAAGCCATTCAGAACATCAAGGTCCTCGAATCCGCTGTCGATGAACTGAGCCGCATCACCGGTCAGAAGGCCGTCGTGACCAAAGCGAAGAAGTCCATCGCCAGCTTCAAGCTTCGTGAAGGGATGCCGATCGGCGCGATGGTCACCCTGCGTCGCGCACGGGCCTATGAATTCCTCGATCGTCTGATCAACGTCGCGCTTCCGCGCGTCCGCGATTTCAAGGGGGTCTCTCCCAAGGCTTTCGACGGCCGCGGCAACTACACCCTTGGCATTCGCGAACAGTTGATCTTCCCGGAAATCGACCTCGACAAGATCGAAAAGGTGAAGGGACTCAACGTCACCATCGTTACCACTGCGAGAAACGATGAGGAAGGTCGGGCCTTGCTCGCCGCCATGGGGATGCCCTTCAGGAAATAGCAGGAAGAGACCGGAGGAAAAAGTGGCAAAGAAATCTATGATGATCAAGGCCAGCAGGCCTCAAAAGTTCAGTGTCAGGGAATACAACCGTTGCCCGCTGTGCGGCCGCCCCCGGGCCTATTACCGTAAATTCGACATGTGCCGCATCTGCTTGCGCAAGCTGGCGTCCGAAGGGAAGATTCCCGGCGTCATCAAGGCAAGCTGGTAAGGACAAGAGGAGTTGCATCGATGTCAATGACAGATCCTATTGCGGATATGCTGACCCGTATCCGAAATGCGGGGATGGCCAAGCACCAGAAACTTGACGTCCCGTCTTCTCGGCTCAAGGTGGCGGTGGCGACGGTGCTGAAGGATCTCGGCTATATCAAGAACTTCAAAACCATCAGCGACGACAAGCAGGGTGTACTGCGGATTTATCTCAAGTTTGATGAATCCAACAGCCATGTCATCCATGAGATCAAGCGGGTTTCGACCCCGGGCCGCCGCATCTACGTCGGCAAGGACGAGATCCCCCTCGTGAAGAACGGACTCGGCTGCGCCATCCTGTCCACCTCCAAGGGCGTCATGGACGATGCGAAGGCCCGTGAGGCGCAGGTGGGTGGAGAAGTCCTCTGCACTCTCTGGTAAAAACCGAGGGTTAAGGAGTTTCGAAGATGTCTAGAATTGGGAAAAAGCCCATTGCCATCCCCGCTGGCGTCAAGGTCGTCCAGAATGGGACTACGCTCACCGTCGAGGGGCCCAAAGGCAAGCTCACCCGCGAACTGACCTCCAGGGTCGACGTGGCTGTGGAAGCCGATCAGGTCGTCGTTTCCTGCCCTGACAACGCAGAAAAGACCGATCACCTGCACGGTCTGACCCGCACCCTCATTGCCAATATGGTCGATGGGGTGACCAAGGGATATGAGCGGATTCTCGAGATCAACGGCGTCGGATACCGCGCCGAAGCCAAGGGAAGCGTAATCAACCTCTCCCTGGGATACTCGCATCCGATCGAATACCCTCTGCCGGCCGGAATCACTGCCGAGGTCGAGAAGCAGACCAAAATCTTCGTTCGCGGTATCGACAAGGAACTCGTCGGCGCCACGGCCGCAAAGATCCGCTCCTTCCGCGAGCCCGAGCCCTACAAGGGCAAAGGGATCAAATACGCTGAAGAACGCATTCTGCGCAAGGCCGGCAAGACCGGCAAAAAGTAAACGTCATCTACTAGCATATTAAGATTTCAGGCCAAGGAGAGTTGATTGTGAACGTCGCCCAGGAAAGACGTCAGGCCCGAAAGAAAAGACAGATACGGGTACGCCGGAAGGTTCGTGGAACCGCCGACCATCCCCGCCTGTGCATCTTTCGCAGCGCCAAGCATATTTATGCGCAAATCATCGAGGATACCACGGGGAAAACCCTCGTTGCCGCCTCGTCCATCTCCAAAGACGTTGCCGGAGGGCTTGAATTCGGCGGCAATGTTGAGGCCGCAAAGGCGGTAGGCGCTGCCATCGCCCGCAAGGCCCTGGAGCAGAATATCAAACAAGTGGTCTTCGACCGTAACGGGTTCCTCTACCATGGCCGCATCAAGGCTCTTGCCGATGCTGCCCGGGAAAATGGACTGGCCTTCTAGGTAAAGGAGAATGTCTTTGCAACGCATCGATCCGAATGAACTCAACCTGACGGACCGGGTCATCCACATCAACCGTTGTGCCAAGGTCGTCAAAGGTGGCCGCCGCTTCAGCTTTTCCGCTCTCGTCGTGGTGGGAGACGGTCAGGGCGCAGTCGGTTACGGACTCGGAAAGGCCAAGGAAGTCCCCGAGGCCATTCGCAAGGGTGTTGAGCAGGCCAAGAAGAGCCTTGTCCACATCCCTCTCAAGGACCGCACGATCCCCTTCGACGTCGTTGGGAAATACGGCGCCGGCAAGGTTCTTTTGAAGCCGGCCTCTGCCGGTACCGGCGTTATTGCCGGCGGCGCGGCTCGCGCCGTTCTTGAGGTCGCCGGCGTTGGAGACATCCTTTCAAAATGCCTGGGATCGAACAATCCCCACAACGTGGTCAAGGCGACGATTCATGCCCTCCAGCAGCTCAAGAGCGCCGAGGAGATCCGCAGCCGTCGGGGCCTGGCCTCGGGCGAGTAAAAGGTGAATGCAATGACCGCAACCGTAAAAGTGACACTGAAGAAAAGTGGCATCGGCCGTCCTCAATACTTCACCCAGGTCCTGAAAGGCCTCGGGCTGACCAAGCTGAACAAGACCGTTGTTCTTCAGGACACCCCTGAAATCCGCGGCATGATCCGCAAGGTCTCCCACATGGTCTCCGTTGAGGACTGACCCGACAAGGATGTTGTGAACATGGATCTGAGCAATCTTAAACCGGCAATCGGTTCGACAAAAAAAAGAAAGCGCATAGGTCGCGGCCCGGGCTCCGGCACAGGCAAGACTGCCGGAAAAGGGCACAAGGGGCAGAACGCCAGGTCCGGCGGAGGCGTCAAGGCCGGTTTCGAAGGGGGGCAGATGCCTATGCAGCGTCGTCTTCCCAAGCGCGGCTTCACCTCGGTGAACAAGAAGGTCTTCACTCTCGTCAACCTCGGAGATCTCGAGGTGTTTGAGGCCGGCTCCGTCGTCGGCATCGATGCGATGGGACAGGCCGGGCTCGTGAATAAATTGAACGATGGGATCAAAATTTTGGGTGATGGCGAACTGACGAAGAACCTGACCATTCAGGCTCACAGATTCAGCAAATCCGCTGTTGCCAAGATAGAGGCTGCAGGCGGCAAAGCCGAGGTTATCTAAATTGTTCTCAAGTATTCAAAACATCTTCAGTATTCCGGAGCTGCGCCGCCGCATTCTGTTCACCCTGGGAATTCTGGCGGTCTACAGGGTAGGGGCTCATGTGCCCATCCCGGGTGTGGATGCAGCCGTGCTCGCAACGTTCTTCGCCGGGACCGAGGGGACGCTGCTCGGTCTCGTCAGCGCCTTCACCGGTGGTGCGCTCGAGAGGATGACCGTCTTTGCGCTCGGGATCATGCCCTACATCAGCGCCTCGATTATCCTACAGCTCCTCACCGTCGTCTACGAGCCTATAGCGAGACTCAAGAAAGAAGGAGAGCAGGGGCGCAAGACGATTACCAAGTACACGAGGTACGGCACGGTTGTTCTCTCGGTGATACAGGGGACCGGAATCGCCGTCGGTCTGCAGACGATGGTCGGGCCGACGGGCGAGCCCGTGGTGACCAACCCTGGACTCGGGTTCATTCTTCTGACCGTCATCACTCTCACCGCAGGCACTGCATTTATTATGTGGCTCGGTGAGCAGATCACGGAAAGAGGAGTAGGCAACGGGATTTCTCTCATCATCTTCGCGGGGATCATCGCTCTCATCCCCTCGGCCATGGTGAATTCGGTTCGCCTTCTGAGAACTGGAGCGCTTTCACCCACCATCCTCTTTCTCATTCTGGTCATCATGATCGCCGTCGTTGCCGCCATCGTCTTTATGGAAAGAGGGCAGCGAAGGGTTCCCATCCACTATGCCAAACGGGTGGTGGGGATGCGCAGCGTCAGCGGGCAGACGAGCCATCTACCCCTGAAGGTGAACATGGCCGGGGTCATCCCGCCCATCTTCGCCTCCTCGATTATCATGTTCCCCGCTACGGTGGCGAGCCTCGTCGATGTGCCGTGGGTTCAGACCGTCGCCAACATGATGACGCCGATGCACTGGGTCTATAATCTCTTTTATGTTGCATTCATCATCTTCTTCTGCTACTTCTATACGGCTGTGACTTTCAATCCCGTTGACGTAGCGGACAATATCAAGAACCAGGGCGGGTATATCCCCGGCATTCGCCCGGGGAAGGCTACTTCGGATTATCTCGATACCACCCTCAGTCGTCTCACGTTCGCGGGCGCCATTTACGTTTCCATTGTCTGCGTTCTGCCGACGATTCTTATCGGGCAGTTCAATGTCCCGTTCTTTTTCGGCGGGACATCTCTGCTCATCGTCGTGGCCGTCGGTCTCGATACCGCATCCCAGATTGAAGCGCACCTCATCTCCAGATCGTATGAAGGCTTCATGAAGGGGGTCACCCTGAAGGGGCGGCGGGGATGACGGAGGACAGGGCAATGAATCTCATCCTTCTCGGGCCGCCCGGAGCCGGCAAGGGAACACAGTCCGCTGCGCTGGTTGAGCGCTACGGCATTCCGCAGATCTCGACGGGCGACATGCTCAGGGTGGCGGTCAAGGAAGGCTCTCCCATGGGGGTCAAGGCCAAGTCCTTCATGGATGCCGGAGCCCTAGTTCCTGACGATGTCGTGGTCGGGATTGTCAGGGAGCGTCTCGAGAAGGAAGACTGCCGCAACGGTTTCATCCTTGACGGTTTTCCCCGCACCGTCACCCAGGCCGACGCTCTTCATGGCACGCTGAAGGAGATGGGCAAAGATCTCGACGCCGTCATCTCCCTAGAGGTCGAGGTCGACGCTCTTGTTGAGCGTCTGACCGGCCGCCGCATCTGCAAAGTGTGTGGGAGGGGATATCACCTTGCATTTGACCCCCCGTCCGTTGAAGGCAGATGCGACCAGTGCGGAGGCGAGCTTTATCAGCGCGACGACGACCGTGAGGAGACGATCCGCAAGCGCCTGGCCGTTTACAGCGAACAGACCTCGCCCCTCATCGACTATTACCGTCAAAGGGGGTTGCTGATTTCCATCGACGGAATGCGCGATATCGCCGTCGTTCAATCCGATATCGTGGCCGCGCTGCGGACGTCCTGAGGTGATAGTTCTCAAGTCCCGCGACGAGATCAAGAGGATGAGGGCCGCCGGAAAGGTGGTGGCTGAAGTCCTTGCGGCGTTGCGGGAAATGATCGTTCCAGGGGTCACGACGGCGGAACTGGACCGGTTCGCCGAGGACGAATGCCGCAGAAGAAAGGTAAAGCCCGCCTTCAAGGGGTACGGCGGGTTCCCGTTTACGATTTGCGCCTCGCCTAACGAAGTCGTCGTACACGGGTTCGCAACCGATACCCCTCTTGTCGAAGGTGACATCCTGAGCATTGACTTCGGGGTTGTCAAGGACGGCTTTTACGGGGACTCAGCATTCACAGTTCCGGTCGGCCGGGTCTGCAAGGAGAGGGAGCGTCTTCTCGAGGTCACCGAGAGCGCCCTGGAGGCAGCAATCCTGGCGGCACTGCCTGGGGGGAGGCTCTCGGACATCTCTCATGCGGTTCAGTCTTGCGTGGAGAGAGAAGGCTTCAGCGTCGTTCGTGAATTCGTCGGGCATGGGATCGGCCGGCAATTGCACGAAGCACCGCAGATTCCAAACTTCGGATCGCCGGGGCAGGGACCTCGTCTCAAACCGGGAATGACCCTTGCCATCGAACCGATGATCAACGCCGGTGGACACGGCGTCAAGATACTGGAAGACGGCTGGACGGCTGTGACTCTCGATGGCAAGCCGTCGGCCCACTTTGAGCATACGGTGGTCATCACCGAGAACGGCCCCGAAATTCTAACGCGCCTTTAGGCTGCCCGTTCAGCCAGAGGGTATAGTTTTCTTCGATATCAATCACCGTCCCATCGTAAAGGAACGAAGTATGAAAGTCCGAGCTTCCGTCAAGGCGATCTGCGACAAGTGCAAGGTCATCCGCCGTAAGGGGATCGTCCGGATCATCTGCGAGAACCCCAAGCACAAACAGAGACAGGGATAACCGGGATCAGGAGGAATTCACATTGGCACGCATCGCTGGAATTGATTTACCGAGAAACAAGCGGATTGAGATTGCTCTCACCTATATCTACGGCATCGGTCGCTCCACCTCTCAAAAGATCCTCGCCAAGGCTGGGGTCGACGAGAGTTCCAGAACCGACAACCTGACGGAAGCCGAAGTTGGCCGTATTCGCGACATCATCGATCGTGAATACAAGGTGGAAGGCGATCTTCGCCGCGACGTCACCACAAATATCAAGCGGCTCATGGACCTCGGCTGCTATCGCGGCTTGCGCCATCGTCGGGGCCTTCCTGCCCGCGGGCAGCGCACCAAGACCAATGCCCGCACCCGTAAAGGCCCCCGTAAAACCGTGGCCGGCAAAAAGAAATAATCGGAGGAATGATGGCTAAGGCAGGCAAGAAAGTTGTCAGGAAAAAGGTCGAGAAAAAGAATATCGCCACAGGCGTTGCACACATTCAGGCGACCTTCAACAACACGATTGTAACCATCACGGATCCAGTCGGAAACGTGATTTCCTGGTCAAGCAGCGGATCGAAGAACTTCAAGGGTTCGCGCAAGAGCACCCCCTTCGCCGCTCAGATCGCCGCCGAAGATGCTGCGAAAAAGGCCCAGGAACATGGTATGCGCTCTGTTGAGGTTCAGGTCAAGGGCCCTGGGGCTGGTCGTGAGTCGGCGTTGCGTGCGCTTCAGGCGACCGGGCTCAACGTCACCATGATCAAGGATGTCACGCCGATTCCTCACAACGGTTGCCGTCCGCCCAAGCGCAGAAGAGTCTAACCCAAGGAGGTTGAGTTGGCTAGATATACAGGACCTGTCTGCCGTCTGTGCAGAAGGGAAAACATGAAGCTGTTCCTCAAGGGGGACAGATGTCACACCGATAAATGTGCCGTCGAGCGCCGCAACTACGCTCCGGGTCAGCATGGACAAGGCCGCGCAAAGGTCTCCAACTATGGCCTTCAGTTGCGGGAGAAGCAGCGCGTCAAGCGCACCTACGGTCTTCTCGAGAGCCAGTTCAGGGCATACTTCGAGGAAGCCGACCGCCTCAAGGGGGTTACCGGCGAACTTCTCCTCATTCTTCTCGAGCGTCGCCTCGACAGCATCGTCTACCGGATGGGTTTTGCCACTTCCCGTGCCGAAGCGCGCATGCTGATCCGCCAGGGACACTTTCTCGTCAACGGACGCAAAGTGAACATCCCCTCCTTCCAGGTGCGCCCCGGGCATGTTGTCGAGCTGCGTGAGAAGAGCAGAAAAATCGCTCGGATCAACGAAGCTCTCGACGGCGTCATGCGCCGCGGCCTGCCCTCCTGGGTCGAACTGGATCGCAACGCTTTCAAGGGAACCGTCAAGACGCTGCCCGTGCGTGAGGAGATGACTACCCCTGTTTTCCAGGAGCAGCTCATTGTCGAGCTGTATTCCAAATAACCGGGGACATCGCTGCGGAAACCTCAACACGGAGGATATGAATGTATAAAAACTGGAGAGATCTCATCAAGCCCAAACGCCTCCAGGTCGAGACGGATTCGCTTACCGACTCCTATGGAAAGTTCTACGCCGAACCTTTCGAGAGAGGGTTCGGCACGACCCTCGGCAACTCTCTGCGGCGAGTTCTTCTCTCCTCTTTGCAGGGAGCCGCTATCACCTCGGTACGCATCAAGGGCGTTCTCCACGAATTTTCCACCGTGCCTGGGGTTACCGAGGATGTGACCGATATCATTCTCAACCTCAAGGGCGTTCTTCTGAAACTGCACGGGCAGGAGAGTCGCGCCATCCGTATCGTCAAAAAAGGGGCCGGTGTGGTGACCGCCGGGGATATCATCACCGACTCTCACGTCGAAATCCTCAACCCCGATCATCATATCGCCACCTGCTCCAAGGAAGCCGACCTTGAGATCGATATGATGGTAGCCATGGGCAAGGGCTACGTCTCTGCCGACCGGAATCGCGACGAAAAGGCCCCCGTCGGCACCATCCCGATGGATTCCATCTTCTCGCCCATCAAGAAGGTCAACTTCACGGTGACTAATGCCCGTGTCGGGCAGATCACCGACTATGACAAGCTCATCTTCGAGGTGCACACCGACGGCAGCGTCCGCCCTGACGATGCCATTGCCTACGGCGCTAAGATCCTCAAAGACCAGCTCCAGATCTTCATCAACTTCGATGAGGAGACCGAGGAGGTCGATCAGGCGGTCCCCGACGAAACCAAGAAGATCAACGAGCATCTTTATCGATCCGTTGAAGAGCTGGAACTCTCGGTGCGCAGCGCCAACTGCCTGAAGAACGCCGACATCCGTCTCATCGGCGACCTTGTTCAGCGCAGCGAAGCGGAGATGCTCAAGACTCAGAACTTCGGGCGCAAGTCCTTGAACGAGATCAAGGATATTCTTGCTGAGATGGGTTTGACGCTCGGGATGAAGATCGAGAACTTCCCCGATCCGGAATATCTCAAAATGATCCAGAAGGGGAAGGAGGAAGCCTGAGGGCTTCCGACGGATTTTACAGGAAAGGACAACTGAGCCATGCGTCACAATAAAGCCGGCAGAAAGCTCGGCCGCAATTCCAGCCACCGCAACGCCATGATGCGCAATATGGTGACCTCGCTGATCGCCAACGAGAAGATCACGACCACCGATACCCGTGCCAAGGAGCTTCGCAAGATCGCCGACCGGATGATTACCCTCGGGAAGCGCGGCGACCTTCACGCGCGCCGACTTGCCCTGCAGGTCATTCGTGATCGCAAGGTTGTGGCCAAGCTATTTGACCAGGTCGGCCCCCGTTACAAAGACCGTCCCGGCGGATACACCCGGATCTACAAGCTCGGCAACCGCCCTGGCGATAACGCGCCCCTGGCCCAGATCGAGCTCGTGGAAGAGGAGTTCACCCCCCGGCCCCGCAAGGCGGCTCCTGCCCCTGTGGCCGCAGCGGCTGCTCCCGAGGCACTCAAGGCGCCTGAGGCCCCCGCCGAAGGGGCCGCCGTTTCTGAAGATAAATAACTCAATAAAGAAAGGCAGGGAGTTCCTCCCTGCCTTTCTTTATTCTCCTCTCCCTTTCCCTCGGCCTACTTCTTCAGTTCGATTCCATAAGATTTGATTTTCCTGTGAAGATTTGATCTCTCGACCTCGATTACTTCAGCCGTCCGGCTGATGTTCCAATCGTTCTCCTCGAGTTTTTGCAGAAGATATTCGCGTTCGAACTCCTCGCGCGCCTCCCGATAGGTGCCTGGTTCGGTTGCGGAATTGGCTACTTTCGGCAGAATTCGGCGCGTCCTCAGGGATGCCGGAAGCTGTTTCTCAGTAATCACCTTGTCCGGGGTCATGATGACGAGCCGCTCGATGATGTTCTTGAGCTCTCTGACATTGCCCGGCCAATGGTAATTCAGAAGGACATCCAGAGCACCATCGGACAGGGTCTTGATCTCCCGGCTCTCCTTGCTGCAGAAATGCTGCAGGAAATGGGCAGTGAGTGCTGGAATATCTTCGCTTCTCTCCCTCAGGGGCGGAACATGAAAAGGAAGAACGTTGAGCCGGTAGTAAAGATCTTCTCGAAAATTCCCCTTGTGAATCTCCTCCACGAGGTCCTTGTTGGTGGCGGCGATGACGCGGACATCAACCTCGATCGTGCGGCTTCCGCCGACTCTTTCGAACTTCCGCTCCTGCAAAATCCTGAGGACCTTGGCCTGAGTCTTCAGGCTCATGTCGCCGATTTCATCGAGAAACAGTGTCCCCTCGTGAGCCAGGTCGAACTTTCCTTTGCGCTGTGCTGTCGCACCCGTAAACGCCCCCTTTTCATGGCCGAAAAGCTCTGACTCGATGAGGTCTTCGGGAATGGCGGCGCAATTGACTTCGACGAACGGTTTGTCGCGACGATGGGAATTGGAGTGGATCGCTCGGGCAACGAGTTCTTTTCCTGTTCCGTTTTCGCCTGTAATCAAAACCCATCCTGAGGTCGGAGCCGCGATGGCTATTTGGGCTTTGAGCTCGCGGATGGCTGAACTGTCCCCTATCATTTCATCGTCTTTATGGACTTTGGCGCGCAGGGAACGGTTCTCTTCGACGAGTTGGCCGACCTTGAGGGCATTATGGATCGTCAGCAGCACCTTCTCAAGGGACAAGGGTTTCTCGATGAAGTCATAGGCCCCGATTTTGGTGGCTCGCACAGCTGTTTCGACTGTGCCATGGCCACTCATCATGACCACCTGCTGTTCAGGAAGATTCTCCTTGATCCGGCGAAGGACTTCAATCCCATCGATTCCAGGCATCCAGATGTCGAGTAAAACCAGATCAGGGCTCTCCTCGCGCAGTATGGAGAGTCCCTCCTCGCCGTTTCGAGCGAACAGAGTGCGAAATCCTTCATCCTGAAGGATGCCGTCAAGGCTTTCGCGGATGCTTTCCTCGTCGTCTACAACGAGAATACTTTTCATTGCCATCTTCCTTCGCGGTTGCCAGAGTCGGGCTGGTCGACACTATGTCCGTTAACGGGCAGTTCGATCGTGAAGCGGGAGCCCCTAGGCTGGTTGTCGCGCACACGAATATAGCCATTATGATCCGAAACGATTGTGGCAACAATGGCGAGGCCGAGACCGGTCCCTGATTTCTTGGTGGAAAAATAAGGCTCGAAGAGCCTCTGTTTGACATCGAGGGGGATGCCGCAGCCGGTATCGGCCACGGTAAAAGTGACCATCTGAAGCGCCTGATTGTAACTCGATTCGAGGCGAATTTCACCCTCTCCCTCAATGGCTCCGACTGCATTGTCGAGCAGATTGATAAGGGCTCGTTTGATCTGGTCGCGGTCGAGGTTGAACAACGGCACATTCGTGTCCAACTGAAGGTTGAACGCGATGTTTCGATGAGCCTCCTGGTAAAGGATGATCGTTTCGGCAAGAATTTCATTGAGATCGTTAGGCGTCGGGGTGCTTGTGGGCATGCGGGCGAAGCTCGAGAACTCATTGACAAGGTTCTTCAGCTCGTCCACCTGCGTGATGATCATACGGGTGCAGTCGTCGAAAACGGTATCGTCAGATGTGAACCGCTCAAGGTATCGGCGGCGCAGGCGCTGAGCCGAGAGCTGAATGGGGGTCAGGGGATTCTTGATCTCGTGAGCGATTCGGCGGGCCACTTCGCGCCAGGCCGCCATGCGCTGCGCTTTGATGAGATGGGTGAGGTCGTCGAAGACAACGACAGTGCCCATGAATTCGTTGTTCTCGTCCCTGAGAGTGGTGAGATTGACAAGAAGAGTGATACGGCTCTCCTGCACCGGCAAGGTGATCTGGCGTCGCACCGAATCCTTCCCTGACTCGATGAGATCTTTGAAGAATTCCTTCACCATCGAGAGTTGCTCAGGGCCGACGACCTCGCGGAAATTCTTGCCGAGGATTTTGCCGGTCTTGATCTTGAGGAGTTTTTCCGCCGACTTGTTGATCGTGGTGATATTGCCGTGATTGTCGAGGGAGATGACGCCTGCGGTGACGTTGCGCAGGACGATCTCCATGTAACGACGGCGCTGCTCGAGCTCCTGGTTTGTCGCCTGCAGGTCCTTGTTGGCGCTGCGGATTTCCCGTTGACCTGCACGAAGGTCGGCAGTCATCTTGTTGAAGGCGGCGATCAGGGAACCGATCTCGTCGTCGGTGCGCGAATCGATGTGGACGTCGAGATCTCCCTCTGCGATGCGGCTTGTGGCGATGGCGAGTTGCTGAATGGGAACGGTGATCCCCCGTGCGAGATAGAAACCGAACCAGGTCGCCAGAAAGATGATAACCAGAGCGATGAGCAGAAGGACAATGATGTAGGCTTTCTGAATGTCACCTTTAAGGAGCTTGGTATTGCGGTACTGCTCGAAGGAGCTGGAGATCTCCTTCATCTTGTTGACGAGTGAATAGGGGACGTAGTAGTTGACGACGACGACCCCGACGACGTCCTTGGGATTCCAGTTAGAGTAGATCGGGACGATCCCTCGAATGAGGTCGGCTTTGCCGATAGGCGTGATGCGGGTGAAGCGGTTTCCCTGTAGTCCCTCTCGAATATTGTCAGAGCCAGGATCGGTGAAGTCAGCTGCAGGAACGAGAGGATTGGACGTGCGCACGAGCTCCTCATAGGTAGAGGAGAAGATCTCGACGACTCCGAGATTGTATTCCTGCTGCTTCTGCTGGATCAGCTCGGCAAGGCGCGGCAGGTTTTCTTCATTAAGGAGACGCTCATCGCGTATGATCCTGGCGAGCTGTTCGCCGTAATACAGGGCATTGGCGGCCGAATTCTTGTAGTAAGTCTGGGCGACTTCGAGAGATTCCTGAAGGGATGTCTCCACCTGCTGGTTGAACCAGTTCTCGATGGTGTTGGTGATGAAGACGGCGGAGACGAAAAAGAGGAGCATCGTCGGAACAAGCGAAAGGGTGACGAAAGCGGCCACAAGGCGAGAACGCAATCGTGCGCCGGGTACGTTTCTGCGACGCTCCATCACTAGCTTGAAGAAATTACGGATGATCAGAAAGAGAAAGAGGATGATCAACAGCAGGTTGATGTTGATCAGCGCCAGCACCAGGATGCTATTGGAAAGGGGCAGCTCGGAGGTGAGTTCGAAGAGTTCAGCCTCGAAACGCGTAAAAAAGACGACGAGCAGAATGATCAGGCCGATCAGGAACCATTCGCGTCGTTGACGGCGCTTTCCTGGCTGGTCAGAAATGTTTCTGGTTCGGAAAAGGGGCATGCAGGCCTCAAGGCGGAGTAAGTCCAACCGATGAATTTTAGGCCAGAAGACGGGATAAATGCAAGTGCGGGGCGCCTCGGGAAGGCGCCCCGCACAGGTGAAGAGGTCAGGTCAGGGCAGGCTCGGGGAAGAAAGCAGGAATGCTCGTCTGGGGGTGTTCAGAGTCGTCAACAGTGAATTCGACAAGTTTCCAGCACTCCGGAGATGCGAGGATCTGCTCCACCATGCGGTGGTTCAGATCGTGTCCGGCTCTGGACGCCTTGATATGCCCCAGAATCGGATAGCCGAGAAGACTGAAATCTCCGATGGAATCGAGAATCTTGTGACGGACGAACTCATCGTGGAAACGGAGCCCTTCGGGGTTGAGGATGGAGTCCTCACCGATGACGATGGCGTTTTCGAGCGACCCGCCCCTTGCAAGGCCGTTGGCTTTGAGAAATTCGACCTCCTTGAGAAAACCGAAGGTTCGGGCTGGGGCGATCTCTTTGCTGAAGGTCTCGGGCGACAACTTGATGGTGCGCTCCTGGTGCGAGATGCACGGGTGGTTGAAAGCGATCTCGAAGCTGATCCGAAAAAAACGCGAGGGGATAATGCTGACCCGCTTGTCGCCGTCCACGATGCTCATGGGGCGTCGAACGGCCAGAAAGCGTCGGGCGCGCTTGAGGCGACGCACGCCGGCGTTCTGAAGAAGATCGACGAAGGGGGCGGCGCTGCCGTCCAGTACGGGGACCTCAGGGCCGTCGATATCGATATGGAGGTTGTCGATCCCCAGCGCGCAAAGAGCGGCAAGAAGGTGCTCGACGGTAGAAACGGTGACTCCAGATTTGCCGAGCACCGTTGCAAGGCGGGTGTCGACAACGCGTGAAGAGTGCGCCTCGATGGAGACGGTGCGATCAGTGAGTTTGCGGTGAAAGACAATCCCTGTGCCGGATTCGGCCGGGCGCAGCGCCATATTGATCCGCTCGCCGCAGTGCAGACCGATACCAGAAATCAATACCGGATGAGCGATGGTGCATTGAAAAATCATTGCAGGTCCTTTCAGGGCGGCAGTCATTGTAAGCATATCCGCTCATCTTCGATGCAAAGACCTTGCCAGTGTCCTGATGAGGTATAAAGTGCCTGAATTGGTACGGTTGAGGGATGAAGGGGGCGACCTTTGTTGCAGATCGGCAAGGAATGGATGTGGAAAAAATGCAACAATCGAAGGTGAAAAGAGGGTCAGAGGCGGCCGGAGCGCAGGATAGCGATGGCGAGCCAGAGCCCAAGCACGGCAGCGATGGAATAGCCGAGAAAGCCCAGCAGCGGATAACCGAAGAGAAAAGGGGGCCGTTCCGTCTGCATGATCAGTGAGGAGCCGACGATAAGCGATGCGATCAGCATGCTGAACGAGATGCGGTTGCTCGATTTGTCCAGATCGACGATCAGTCTCTCCAGTCCCCGGTGCTCAAGATCGATTTTGAATTTATTGCGGTTGACCCGGCCGATGAATTCCTTGATGTCCCGGGGCAGGCTCTTCATCAGCGCGCTGTAGCCCTGGATGGTGCGCATCGCTTCGCGGGAGAGGGCGGCCGGATTGAAGCGTTCGCGTGCAAGGCGACCCATGAAAGGTTTGATGTGGTTGATCATGTTGAACTCGGGATCGAGCTGTCGTCCGATCCCCTCGATCGTCACGAGGGCCTTGGCCAGAAGCATAAGATCCGAGGGAAAGCGGATGTGGTAGGTGCTGAGAATATCGATGAATTCGGTGAGCAGTTTCCCTGCGTTGATCTCCTGGAGGGGGAGCTCGTAATAGTCATCGATGAATTCGGAAAGATCGCGCTGCAATTGCTGGGTGTCGGTCTCTTCGCTCATCTGACCCGAGAAGAGCAGGGAGTTGAGAACCCTGTCGACATCGCGGTCAAGAATAGCGGAAATCAGTTCGATCAACTGAAATTTCAGATCCTCGTCGAGGCGTCCCACCATGCCGTAATCGAGATAGCACAGGACGTCTCCCTCAAGGACGTAGAGGTTCCCGGGGTGAGGATCTCCATGGAAGTAGCCATGAATCAGCACCTGTTTCAAAATGGAGTCGGCGCCATTGCGGGCTATGGCCTTCAGGTCGTGTCCCCGGGCGGTCAGAAGCTGAAGGCTCGAGATCTTGACCCCGTCGATGAATTCCATAGTGAGGACCGCTTCGGCGGTATGCTCCCAGAAGACCTTGGGGACCTTGACGGTGGGGTCGTCGCGAAAATTCAGTGCAAAACGGTCGATGGTGCGCCCCTCCCGGTGGAAGTCCATCTCCCTGGAGAGGATACGGCGGAATTCCTTGACGATCCCGATGGGATCGTAGATGTGACTGGCGGGGATATGCTGATCGATAAGATAGGCGAGCCCCATGAGGATTTCGAGATCGCTGGAGATCACCTGCTCGATGCCGGGGCGGCGGATCTTGACCACGACCTGCTCACCGCTGCGCAGGCGGGCGCGATGAACTTGGGCTATGGAGGCGGCGGCGATGGGAATAGGCGAGAATTCGGCGAAGAGATCCTCCACCGGGTAACCGAGCTCGCGCTGGATCTGACTCCTTACGGCCTCCGCGGTTATGGAGGGGACATTGTCCTGAAGTTTTTTGAATTCCTCGATGTACTCTCGAGAAAGAATGTCGGGGCGTGTGGAAAGAATCTGACCGAGCTTGACGAAGGTGGGGCCGAGCTCTTCCATGGCGAGGCGCAGCCGAACCGGCTGCGTCAGGCGCTCGATCTCCTTCGGGGCTGTGCCGAGCGTCACGATTCTGCGGCCGAGCTCGAGGTAGTAGCTGATGTTCAGCTGCTCGACGATATGGCCGAAGCCGTACTTGATGAGAATGCCGAGTATGTTGCGATATCGGCGGATGGAGCGAATATTGCGGTTGATACGTGAAAAGGTCAGCATGCGCAAAAAGGCGTCCTGATGGTGGAGTCATCCTGGCAACAGCATGACTTCCACCATCTTAGGGGGGCGAGCAGGGAAGATGAATCGGACCGGGCTGGGGGGGAAGCCCCCTTTCCCGGATATCAGAGTTCGTCCGTCACGGGGGTGTGCTGGGATTCCTTTAGCTGCAGATCGCGGATCTGCTCTTCCAGCAGATCGATCTTGCGTCGGAGGATCTCGAGATCCTCGGCGGTCACGAGGCCCAGCCGCTCACAGGAATTGCGCACCTCCTGGCGTGCCAGCTCCTCGAGCTTCTGCTGATTTTCGCGGGCGGCGTTTTCGAGTTTTCCAAAGAGCTCACGTCCCTTCTCCTCGCTGAGATTGAACTGTTTCTGGACTTCGGCGATGAGTTCTTCGGTCTTTTTCTGGGTCAGGGACAGCGCGCCAATACCGGCCAGGAGTGTTTTTTCGACAAGTTCCAACATCGCTCTTCTCCTTTTCAAGTCATATTAAGCAGTTGAATAAGAATAACACAGGAAGATGCCGGTGCAATTTCTCTCCGGCCCAGCGCGCGGGATGGTGGATCGTCGCTCCGAAACGGCCGGAGGCGGAACTGCAATCCCCGCCTCATCGGCGAAAGAGCCAGAACAGAAGCGTGAGAAGGGCCGAAATCAGGATACTTGTGGCCAGGGGAAAATAAAAGGAGAAATTTTCCCGTTCGATGCGGATATCGCCGGGCAGGCGCCCCAAGAAAGGGATTCGCCCCCCCCAAATGACAAAAACTCCGATGGCGATGAGGATCAGACCTGCAATGATGAGGAGTTTTCCCGCCGACATGACAACCTCTTCAGTTGCCGACGCGCGGAGAATAGCGCTCTTTTTCTGAATAGATGCAGCCACAGTACTGCTGACGGTACAGTCCCATCGCCTTGGAGATGTCGATCCCCTGGCGCCAGCCGCGACGAAAATCCTGGTAGACGAAAGCAAGTCCGTAGCGCAGGGCGAGATCCTGACCGAGTTCGCGGATTTTGTCATGTTGCTGGTAGCGCGAATAGAGCAGCGAGGTGGAAAAGGCGTCGAAACCCTCTCGGACGGCGGTGCGGGCCGTCTCCTCCAGACGTGAACGGTAGCAGTAATCACAGCGCAGTTGGGGAACCGGGGCTGTGTGCAGGAGGAACTCCTCCAACGGATAATCTTCGCGCCACACCATCGGGAGGCCGACGCGTTCTGCGTAATCCCTGGCCGTGTCGAGGCGGCGTCGGAATTCCTGGTACGGGTGGATGTTGTGGTTGTAGAAGAAGCCGCTCACCTGATGCTGTTCTTCACGCAGCACAGCGAGCGGATAGATGGCGCAGTTGGCGCAGCAGATGTGCAGCAGAATATTCATGGTCTTGTCCGATGCCGCGGCCTGCCGCGGCGAATGGGGCTGTCGGGTCGTTCGCCCTTGTCTGGTGAACTGTATACTACACCCCTTCGCACGAGATGAAAAGGGGGGCTCTCACCGCTCCAGCACGGACCACGGAGGCAGGGGGAGCGACTTCCAGATGCGCTGGGCCAGTGCATCGGCGGCCTTGGTGTCCGCCGCCTTGAGGTGCGTCTGACGCAGGAGCATCTGCTGGAGGTGCCGAAGATCGTGCAGGTATCGATCAAGGATTTCTCCGGTGATGCGCAGGTCGCGGGGAAGATAGACGGGCGTGCGGCCGCTGTAGGAGGCAAGTTCCAGCGCCTTTGCGCACTCTTCACCCTCAACGGTGATCTTGACCCCCCGGGAATCGCACAGGGTGATCTCCCCGAAGAAGTTTTCCTCGATCCGCAGCGCCCCTGTGAACGAGAACACCTGAAGTTCTGGACGATAGTAGTCGTAGAGATACTGCTCGGGAAAAAGGGGGATGCCGTCGGCGAAGACCGTGGCCGCAACACTTCGGGCCAGCCCCCGGGGCGCAGTGTTGCGCGAGGAGGACGGGCTGCAGGAAGTGCGAAGGAGCGATGTGAAGTCGGACGGAAGGCCGGTGAGGCGGGCCAGTTCGCGATCGAACTCGGCGTTCTCCCCTCCGGGCGGGGTGGCCACGGCATCGAGCCGTTCCAGAATGTCGGCAGAGAGGACAGGCCATTGGACGCGCTTGGCCTCTCTCTCGAATGCAGGCGGGCTCGGAAGGGGGGCGCCCCCGGAGGCGATTTTCCAGAGATGGCGCCCAAGGAAACTGTGGGCGAAGCGAAGAATCTGCCGGTGCTGTCCAGACCAGTCCGCCGAGTCGGCGAAATCGAAAATGGGCTCTTCGCGCTCCAGCAGGCGGGAGAAGCAGGATGGAAAGGCCAGAACGAGACAGCATAGGGGGAGGGGGGCGCTTTGCAGTTTAGCCCAGGAAAGGATCGTCTCCTCTGCGGAAAGGTCGAGAAGGCGAGACTCGCTGTGCGCTGAAGCTTCGCGCCTGATCGCAAGCGTCAGATGGTGTTCCGAATGGCGCAGGCTGCTGAGCGTGTAGCCTTCGCGCAGAACAGTCACGAGAGTTGCGGCAAAGTCGCTGCAAAGCCATCCGGCGGGGACGTTCAGATAGAGCTGGCTCCCCTCGGGCGCCAGACCGAGCAGATGCAGCAGTTCCCAGGCCCACCAAGGCGTATGCGGGGGGAGCGGAAAGCGCCGGTTCGGCCAGGAGGCGCGCAAGTGGCCGAGCAGAATCGGGCGTTGCGCCGCCGAGGGGAGGGAGCGATCGTTCAGGGTGCCGACGATGTGCGCAGGAACCTCCTCCCTGGAAAGGTCGAAGACGCTCTGCCGCCGGATCTTCGGCAGAGTTTCTCCCCGAAGGGTGCGCAGCAAAGTGCCGAGAGCCAGAAGCGGCAAAGAGGAGATTTCAGCCGCGACCGATGCGCAGGCGACCAGGCGGTCGGGATGGAGAAGGAGCGTGTCTCCGCTTGGCGCTGAGTCGGGCAGGGGATGTCCGCCGAGCCGGGATGCTTCGCAGGACAGAAACAGCTCGAGGACCTGCGCCGCGCGTGTGGGGTCTTCGCCGAATCGAAGCTGCCCCAGGCGACGCAGCAGGTGATGGAACCGTACCGCGGCCTCGGAGCAAAGGGGAAGTTCCTCTTGAGCGGGCAGCAGAAGATCCCGCAGAGGTTCGGCAATCTCCTCCAGGGCGAAGAGCATCGCTTTTTCGAGGTTCTCCGGCTGAATGCCGGTAGGGAGGCGGTCCTGGAGCAGGAGCACCAGCAGGCGCAGAAGGACGAGAGCGCTCTTGCGTCGGGCGTGATCGAAAGGACAAAGCGAAGCGGGCAGACGCCTCTCCGCCTGGGCGACGCGCACCGATTCGGTCAGCGCCCCGAAGGCCCCCTCGAGGGTGGCGCGGGCGAGATTGGCGAAATAATGATGAGAGAGCTCCTGTGCAGGGACGCTTCCGAGGACGGACAGAAGCTTGAATTCCTCAAGAAGGCGCTCCAGCGCGAAACGAAAATCTTCCGCACCCGGGGGGGCAGGCAAATCAAGGGTGCGATGCCGGCGTATTTCTTTCCCTTGATCCTCCCAAACGACGATTTCCTTCGGATCCCACGTGGCGAAATGTCTCAGACCGAGCGCCCGGGCGCAGAGATGCCCCTTTTGGTGAGAGGGCTCGCCGCCGGCAGGGGGGAGCAGAAGGACTCCGCCGGCCATGAAGCTATCGCGATTGATCCACAGGACGAGGGCGGGGCGCACCTCCCCTGCCGCACTCAAGAGAGTCGGAGACGTCTCGACCCGTCGGAAAGGAGTTCGCCCCCGGGTGATGGCCGATTCGGCCCAAAGGGCGAGCTGACGGCTGAAGAGGTGGAGATCTTCTGGTCTCATACAGAATGCGTGGAGGCGATGCTCAATCGCGTCAGGATCGCGCATCGGCGGGAGGCTAGATCCTCGAGCGCTGCTCCATCTCGATGATGATCTGCTTCAGCTTCTCCAGATCGTTGCGAAGGCTGTTGAGCTCCTTTTCCAGGGCGCGATTTTTCTGGACCTCCGTATTATTCCTGCGCTCGAGATTGCGAATGCGGTCGGTCAGGGCGTCGCGTGAGGTTCGCAGTTCTTCGATCTTTTTCGCCCGAAGAGCCCACGGGCTCTGCGAATGGTCGCGCTCCAACTCAGCCAGAGCCTCGGCGCGTCGGGGCGCCTCCTCTTCAAGCACCTGAACGAAGAGGGCTTCGGAAGGGTCGGGCGTCGTCACCGTCGTCGAGGCGATGGGGACGATTTGAACGCAGCCGGCGCTCAGCACAATGGCGATCAGCAGCACGAGACGTTTCATCATAGGGCGCGCCGACGGTCGATGAGGTAATTGCTCCCCGGTTGCGATTTAAGGTGATCCTTCATCTTGACGCATTCCTGGCTGATCGCGTGAGGAGTGGGATTGTCGATCCGGGCAGACCAGACAACGGCG
The DNA here is from genome assembly GCA_029289095.1 of Desulfuromonadales bacterium. Classification (GTDB taxonomy): domain Bacteria; phylum Desulfobacterota; class Desulfuromonadia; order Desulfuromonadales; family JACZKF01; genus JARFUG01. The sequence goes on along the minus strand of JARFUG010000036.1, from coordinate 6,428 downwards.
ATCGATATGGTCATGAGGGCGAAGCGGCGCGCCTCGCCAAACCGGTCGACGCCCGAGAAACCCCCTTCCCGGCGATCTTCCTCGGAATAGAATTCGGGCGCGATGGCGTCGAATCGGGAGACCAGTTCCTGAGAGAATGTTTCGGCTTTTCCGAGATCGCCGGCAAGGATGACGAAATCGTCTCCCCCGATATGACCGATCAGGGCTTCAGGAATTTCGAGCCGTGGGACAATTTCCCTGACGAGGTCGGCCACCCGCGAGATCACGTCGCTGCCGGCCCGATAGCCGTATCGGTCATTATAGGCTTTGAAATGGTCGAGGTCCACATAGATGTGCGCAAAGGGTCTGCCCGTAGCGATCCGCAGCGCCATCTCCCTGTCGAGGGCGAGACTGCCCGGAAGATGGGTGAGGGGATTGGCGTCGAGACAGAGCTCTTCGAGCTGACGCAGTTTCATCCCCATCTCGTTGAATTCCCGGGCAAGAAGCCCGAATTCGTCGGCGCGGTCAACGGCCACCGAATGCTCGAAACTGCCGGCGGCGATCGCTTTGGTCGCCCGGGTCAGCGTCCCGATGGCGCGATGAATTCCGAGAATGATCGTCATGGCGACGATGGCCGATAAGGCGATGCCCAGAAACGTGAGTGCCAGAGCGGTGCGATAGGCCTTTGCGCTTGCTTCGGAAAAAAAGACGAGAGTCGCATCGAGAACTCTTTGCCGCTCGGCGATGAAAGCCTCGAGAGTCCGGGCCATCAAGGAATGGTGCGGGGCGATCTGCGTAAGACAGTTTTGGGCCTGGTGCCAGTTCCCTTGCGTCAACAGCTCGAGACAGAGTGGCTGCTCCTGCAGCAGGCTCCTGCGAGCCGACACGAGCTCCTCGGGGAGTTCCGGGACGATGGCGGAAAGCTCCGCCCACAAATCGGAGGCCTCGATTCCCCGTGCTTCAAGAAGGGCGATCATCGTCTCGTCGCGCAGAATCACTGTCTGACGCGCCAGGTTTTCCCATGCCGTCAGGTTCTGGCGGAGGCTGCGGGCAAGGTTCAGCGCCCTGAAATCGACTTGAACGAGCTGTTCCGAACGCTCGGTCTGGGTGCGCAGGGCGCCGAGGGCAAAGACCAGGGCCACAAGGAAGAAGAAGACCAGAAGAAGATAGCCTGCGGCAACCTTTTGAATGACGGTGAATGCGGGGAGTTTCATACTTGTTCAGCGCTCAGCTTCGAAGGAAAACAGCCCCGAACGCTCCGCGGCAAAGCGGTCGAAATGGCGATACGCCAGCGGGGTGGCGACCCGTCCCCGTGGGGTGCGGTTGACATATCCCTGCTGGATCAGGTAGGGCTCGATCACATCTTCGATGGTATCCTTCTCCTCTCCGACAGAGGCCGCAAGCGTCTCGAGGCCGACCGGTCCTCCGGAGAATTTATCGATGATGGTGAGAAGGATGCGGCGGTCCATGTGGTCGAAACCCGCCCCGTCGACCTCCAGACGCTCCAGGGCGTGATTGGCCACCTGCGCGGAAATCACCCCCTTGCCGATGACTTCGGCGAAATCGCGCACCCGGCGAAGAAGCCGATTGGCGATTCGGGGAGTGCCCCGGCTGCGGCGGGCGATTTCGCGGGCGCCTTCGGGCTCGGTGGAGATCCCGAGAATAGCGGCGCTGCGCCCCACGATGGTTGTGAGTTCCTCGGGCGTATAGAATTCCAGGCGGCTGATGACGCCGAAGCGATCCCGTAGCGGCGAAGAGAGAAGCCCGGCGCGGGTCGTCGCCCCCACCAGGGTGAAGCGGGGAAGATCGAGCTTGATGCTGCGCGCCGAGGGTCCTTGTCCGATAATGATGTCGAGTTGGTAGTCTTCCATCGCCGGATAGAGGATCTCCTCCACCACCGCCGACAACCGGTGGATCTCGTCGATGAAAAGGACGTCTCCGGCTTCCAGGTTGGTCAGGATCGCCGCCAGGTCCCCCGGTTTTTCGATGACGGGGCCGGAGGTGCTCTTGATATTGACCCGCAGTTCGTTGGCGATGATGTTGGCAAGGGTTGTCTTGCCCAGCCCTGGGGGGCCGTAGAACAGGACGTGGTCGAGCGCCTCTCCTCGGCCCCGGGCGGCATCGATGAAGACCTGGAGGTTCTCCTTGGCCTTGCTCTGGCCGATGTACTCGCGCAAGGCGCGGGGACGCAGCCCTGTTTCGAAGCGGACGTCCTCTTCGCTGCTTCTGGGGGTGATCAGGCGGTCGGTCATGAAAGACGGACTCTCTTCGGGCGCCGGGCAGAAATCATTTCACCAGAACTCTCAGCGCCCCCTTGAGGATCGTCTCCAGAGGGGTTCCGGGGGGGATTTCCATCGCCTCAAGGACTTTTCTCGCCTGGCTCTCCTTATACCCGAGATTGATCAGCGCAGAGAGGGAATCGTCGAAGGGGAGGGAGGCGCCCGGCGCCGATTTCGCAGCCGAGGCGGCCGGAGGGGCGCCGAGGCGACGGATCTTCTCCTGGAGTTCGAGAACGAGGCGATCGGCTGTTTTTTTTCCGACGCCGGGAAGGGCTGAAAGACGTCGGCTGTCCCCTTCGCTCAGAGCCGCGCGCAGCTCAGCCACGGGAATATTGCTGAGAATGTTGAGGGCCACCTTGGGGCCAATCCCCGAAATGGTCAGCAGGAGCAAAAACATCTCCTTCTCCTGCAGCGTCCAGAAACCGTAGAGATGGATGGCGTCTTCCTTCACGTGCGTGTGGACGTGGAGGCGCACATCGCCTTCCTCGGGCAGGGCGTAGAAGGTCGAAAGCGGAATCATCAGGCGGTAGCCGACTCCGGCGACGTCGACGATCAGATGATCGATCGATCGAAAGGCGATTTTTCCGGTCAGAAGAGCAATCATCGGATTCGTCGATATGCTGAGGGGTTCGCCGGGCTCATCGTTTCCCCCCGGCGGCAACGGCCAGGCGTTCGGACAGGCCTCGGCTGTGCGCATGGCAGATGGCGACCGCAAGGGCATCGGAGGCATCCTCCTGGGCGATCTCCGGAAGATTCAGCAGCATGCGCACCATCTGCTGGACCTGTCCCTTGTCCGCTTTGCCGTATCCGACCACGGCGCTTTTGACCTGCATCGCCGTATATTCGAAGACGGGCAGACCGGCGTTGATCCCGGCCAGAAGCGCGGCTCCGCGAGCATGACCGAGTTTCAGGGCCGAGAGGGCGTTCTTGGCGATGAAGATCTCCTCCACGACGGCCGCGTCAGGCGCGTAGCGCAAGATGACATCTCCCAGGGCCGAGTGAATGGTTCGAAGACGGCAGGCGAGACTCTCGTCGCTTCGGGTGAAGATCGCCCCGTTGTCGACATGCAGCAGACGGTTCCCCCTCTGCTCGATGATGCCGTACCCCGTGATTCGGCTGCCGGGGTCGATGCCGAGAATTCTCATGTAGAATACCAGGTTCCAGGTCTCAGGTGTCAGGTGTCAGGGTTCTAGGCTTCATGAAACCCGAAACCTGATTTCCTCGGTTATCCGATCGCCTTGGCGATTTCCTCTTCCGAGATGTCGAAATTCGCGTAGACGTTCTGCACATCATCGTTGTCTTCGAGCTTCTCCATCATCTTTAGCATCTGCTCGGCCTGTTTCCCCTCGATCGCCACCATCGTCTGGGGGATCATGGTGATCTCGGCGCTCTGCCATGTGAAGCGGGCGCCAAGGGCATCGCGCACCTCGATGAAATCGGTCGGAGCCGTGATGACTTCGTAGGCGTCCCCCTCGTCCTTGACGTCCTCGGCGCCGGCCTCCAGAGCGGCTTCGAACAGAGCGTCGAAATCCTGATCGGTGGAGAAAGAGATCAGGCCTTTGCGGTCGAAAAGAAAAGAGACGGAGCCCGTCACCCCGAGGCTGCCGTTGTGCTTGCTGAAGATATGGCGCACGTCCGCAACGGTGCGGGTGCGGTTGTCGGTCATGAACTCGACGATGACAGCGACTCCGCCCGGACCGTACCCCTCGAACACGCCTTCCTCGTACTGGACGCTGTCGAGTTCGCCCGAGCCTTTCTTGATGGCGCGCTCAATGGTGTCCTTTGGCATGTTCTCGTTTTTGGCCTTGTCGATGGCCTGGCGCAGTCGGGGATTGGCGTTAGGGTCGCTGTCTCCGAGCTTGGCGGCTATGGTGATCTCTTTGATGAGTTTGGTGAAAATTTTCCCGCGCCTGGCATCCTGCGCCCCTTTGCGGTGTTTGATGTTGGCCCACTTGCTGTGTCCTGCCACCTGCGGATCTCCTTTTTCGTTCTGGACTCAGTTTCCGGCCCGGAGGGCGGAAAAAGAAGGAAATGGTATCATGAAAAAATTGCCGCTAACAAGGTTTTCGAGGGTGCGGGCCAATCTTTTCGGCAAAAAAAAAGCCGGCTTGGCGCCGGCTCGGTTTCGCGGTAGGAGGGCTTCAGTGCTCCCGGGGGAAAGAGCGGTATTCGACGACCTTGATGTTGTCGACGACCCCTCTTGCACCTTCGACCCCGGCTGCGGCGTCGACCACGAAGCGGCGGGCTTCTTCGCTGTGCACGTGGCCGCCGAGGGTGACGACGGCGTCGCAGACATCGATGGAGACGTGATTTCCGTCGTGGTCGGGCTGGGAGAGAACGGCGATTTCAACGCGTTTGCGGACGATGAGATCGGCGAGGACCTTTTTCGAGGATCCCCTCTGCTCGACCAGATTCTTGTCCTTGACCCCATCGCAGATCAGCTTGACGGCCGTTTCCTCGGAGATGCGTTCGGTGTTGATGACGAGATCGTAACCGAGAGGATCGCTCCAGTCACGATCGAAGAAATATTTGATGAAGCCGGCTCTTTGCTGATCGCTTCGGCGCACCAGCGCCCGGGCAAGATCGGGGTCGAGCCATTCTCTCTCGGCCCACCGCTCGACGCGATCCTCGAAAGGCGCCACGATACGGACCCGAAAGACGTTCTTGACCCCTTTGAGCAGATCCTGTCCCCCTCGGCCGTAAATGATGACATTCCCTTTTAGAGCATATTCGAGGACGATCAGCTCGATCAGGTGCAGGTCGTGCTCGGCTTTTTGATCGAGGGTTTCGACGAAGGCAGGGGGTTTTTCGTCGGCGTTTTCGAGGTCTTCGGGAGTCAGGCCGTATTGCGGGGCGACTTTGGCGATCGCCTCGCCGTCCACCAGCGTGTAGCCGAGTTTCTCCGCGGCCTCGTGCACGATGGGAATGCCACCGCTTCCCATTTCCCTCGATATGGTGATAATAGCCATGCGTGTCCTCTGGAGTAGTCGTAAGCTGTGGACTAGCTTGGGAATGTTATCAAGTGAACAGTTGTTTTGACAAGCGAAAAAGTTTCAGTAAACGGGCTTGTGGTCAAAGCGGTGCCGGGCTTCGACGAAGCGCACGGTGCGGCTTTGAGAGCGCATGACGATCGAATGAGTCTGCGCTCCCCCGGAGAAATAGCGCACTCCGGTGAGCAGGTCGCCGCTGGTGACGCCGGTGGCGGCGAAGACCACGTCGCCGCGGGCCATCTCCTCTGCACTGTAGACGCGGTCGAAATCTTTTATTCCCATCGCCACGGCGCGTTCGCGTTCACTCTGGCTCAAAAAGACGAGCCTGCCCTGCATGTCGCCGTCGAGGCATTTGAGGGCGGCGGCGGCCAATACCCCCTCTGGTGCGCCCCCGACCCCCATCAGCATGTCGACTCCGCTCCCCTCGACCGCAGCGGCGATGGCCGGAGCCACATCGCCGTCGGGGATGAGATGGATGCAGGCTCCGGCTCTGCGCAACTCTGAAACGATCTTGTCGTGCCGGGGGCGGTCCAGAATGACAACAGTCAGATCCTCGGTCCGGCACCTTTTCGCCTCGGCCACCCGCAAAAGATTTTCGCGGGGGGAGAGATTGATGTCGATGGCTCCCCTGGCAGCGGGGCCGACGACGATCTTCTCCATGTACATGTCCGGCGCATGCAGGAATCCTCCCCGGGGGGCGAGAGCGATCGTTGCGATGGCGCCGTTCATCCCCTTGGCGCAAATGTTCGTCCCCTCCAGGGGGTCGACTGCGATGTCGACCTCCAGAGAATCGGCGTTCCCGACATGCTCGCCGATGTAGAGCATGGGCGCCTCATCCATTTCTCCCTCGCCGATCACGACCGTTCCGCTGATGTCCAGTGATCCAAGGGTGCGTCGCATGGCGCTCGTGGCGGCCTCGTCGGCTGCCGTCTTATCCCCTTTTCCGACCCATCGTCCGGCGGCAAGGGCGGCCGCTTCGGTGACTCTGACCAGTTCCAGTGCGAGATTGCGATCCATACGGCTCCTCACTTCGTGTTACGTGAAAATCGCTGCGCACTATGCCACGGATGAAGGATGAAAACAACCGGACACTGGAGAGTCCGCCAAAGATCCGATATCCTTGATGCCAGGAGCCAGGAGCCAGGAGCCAGGAGCCAGGAGCCAGGAGCCAGGAGCCAGG